>JAWWPM010000235.1:0-11466 GCA_033854915.1 Nocardioidaceae bacterium | reverse complement strand
TGGTGGTCCTCGCGCTCGTTCGCAGACAACGCAACCATCTCCAGTCACGTCAGCGAGGCCCCTCCCGGTGACCTCGCGCTCCGAATTGTCAGACCTCCCTGTCGAGGCCGTCATGGATGATAATCCGGCCGGCCGCCGAACCAAAGACCAGCGGCAGGCATCTCGAGATCTGCTCTTACGCCCGGTGGCACGATGGACTCATGGAGATCTCCCGAGCCCTCGACTTCGCCCGCAGCCATCCCAGGGCGGTGCTGGTGACCCTGCGCGGGAACGGGCGTCCGCAGCTGTCCAACATCCTCGACTGGGTCGACGACGACGGGGTGGACCGGATCTCGACGACCGCCGATCGTGCGAAGTACGCCAACCTGCGGCGCACCCCGTGGGCGGCGCTTCACGTCACCAGCCAGGACTTCTGGTCGTACGCCGTGCTGGAGGGCCCGGTCGAGGTCACCGAGCCCGCGGCGGCGCTCGACGACGCCGTGGTCGACGAGCTCGTCGCCTACTACCGTGGCGCGAACGGCGAGCACGACGACTGGGACGACTACCGCGCAGCCATGGTCAGAGACCGGCGCGCCGTCGTCCGCTTGTGGCCCGACCACGTGTACGGCGCGCTCGGCGACCGCTAGTGGAGCTGACCGCTGCCGCGGCCCTGTTCGACATGGACGGGACGATCGTCGACTCCACGGCCGTCGTCGAGTCACTGTGGCGGCGCTTCTGCCGCGAGCACGAGGTGGACGCCGACGCGCTGCTGGCCTACTCCCACGGCCGCCGCACCCCCGACATCGTGCACCGCTTCCTCCCGGACGCGCCGGTCGCCGAGATCCGCGCCGTCACCGCCGAGCTCGAGCGTCGCGAGCTCGAGGCGAACGACGGGATCGTGGAGGTCCCGGGAGCCGCGGCTCTGCTGGGCACGATGACCCTGCCGTGGGCGGTGGTCACGTCGGCGCCGCGGGAGCTCGCCGTACGCCGGATGCTCGGGGCCGGACTGCCCGTCCCCGACGTGCTCGTGCCGGCGGACGAGGTCGCCCGCGGCAAGCCGGCTCCGGACAGCTACCTGCGCGCTGCCGAGCTGCTGGGCGTCGAGCCGCGCACGTGTGTGGCCTTCGAGGATGCCGAGCCGGGGGTCCGCTCGGCTCTCGACGCGGGGACGCGGGTGGTCGTCGTCGGCCGACTCGACACGCCGGTCACCGCTGGGCTGGACCGGGTGGCCGACCTGACCACCGTGTCGCTGCGACGGGTCTAGCATCACCTCATGGCCGGTCCGGCACGGGTGACGCCGAAGCAGGAGGTGCGCTTCTGCCGCTCCGCCGACGGCGTGACCATCGCGTACGCCGTGCACGGCGCGGGTCCGCCGCTGGTGATCGACTCCTGCTGGCTCAGCCACCTGCAGTACGACTGGGAGAGCCCGGTCTGGCGGCACTACCTCAGCGAGCTCGGCAAGGTCGCCACCGTCTACCGTTTCGACGAGCGCGGGCACGGTCTGTCCGACCGCGAGGTGACCGACCACGGGCTCGAGCCGCGGATCGCCGACCTCGAAGCCGTCATCGACCACGCCGGGCTCGACCGGTTCGCGTTGCTGGCCATGGCGCAGGGGGGCCCGGTCGCCGTCGAGTACGCCGTACGCCATCCCGAGCGGGTGAGCCGCCTGGTGTTCTACGGCAGCTATCCAGGCGCCTCGGCGGTCGACCTGCCCGAGGAGCGGGAGCTCGACGAGGCCCTCAACGCGGTGATCGAGGTCGGGTGGGAGCGGCCGACGCCGGAGTTCCGACGGGTGTTCACCTACCTGATGATCCCGGGCGCCTCGGAGGAGCAGATGGGCTGGCTCGACGACCTCCAGCGTCGGGCCGTCACCGGCCGGATCGCGGCCACCGCCCGGCGCCAGCGGCGCGCCATCGACTCCAGCCACCTCCTGCCCGAGATCACCGCACCGACGCTGGTGATCCACTCCGTCGGTGACCGGATGAACGACTTCAGCTACGCACGCGACATGGCCAGCCACATCCAGGGTGCCAGGTTGGTGGGGCTGGAGAGCGACAACCACATCGTGCTCGAGGACGAGCCGGCCTGGCCGGTCTTCCTGAGCTCGGTCATCGAGTTCCTGGCCGAGGACCACGACGACCCCTCCCCCGCGGACGACCCCCGCTCGGTGCTGTCGGCCCGGGAGCTCGAAGTCCTCGAGCTGGCGGCGCGCGGTCACGACAACGCGGCGATCGCCGCGGAGCTGACCCTCAGCGTGCGCACCGTCGAGCGGCACTTCCAGAACATCTACGACAAGCTGGGCCTGCGCGGGAAGTCGGCGCGCACCGGGGCGGTCGGCCGCTTGCTCTCCTCCAGCTGAGCGCCAACGCGCGCGTAGTCGTACGACGGGTGCCACGGCCAGGCCTTGGGTGCCTGCACCGATGTGGCCGCCGGCGACCTCCTCCTAGCGTCATGGGCACCACACACCGAGGGGGGACCCATGTTCGACACCAAGACCATGATCACCGGCACCAACACCGACGACGCCGATGTCGCGCTCAAGGCACGACACCGCGCCATGTGGGCGCTCGGCGACTACCACGCCGTCGCGACCGAGCTCATCGCCGATCTCGGCCCGACGCTGGTCGCCGCGTGCGACATCGGCCCGGGCGACCACGTGCTCGACGTGGCGGCCGGCTCCGGCAACGTCGCGATCCCCGCGGCCGCGACCGGGGCGCACGTGATCGCCACCGACCTGACCCCCGAGCTGCTCGAGCAGGGCGCAGCCGATGCCGACGGGCTCGGCCTGGGGCTCACCTGGCAGGTCGCCGACGCCGAGCACCTGCCCTTCGCCGACGACGCCTTCGACGTCGTCACGTCGTGTGTCGGCGTGATGTTCGCGCCCCACCATCAGGAAGCCGCCGACGAGGTGGTTCGCGTCACCCGCCCCGGTGGCCGGATCGGCCTGATCAGCTGGACCCCGACCGGGTTCATCGGGCAGCTGTTCGCGACCATGAAGCCGTTCGCGGCGCCCGCACCCGCCGGTGTCCAGCCGCCACCGCTGTGGGGCGATGTGGCGCACCTGCGTGACCTCTTCGGCGAGCGGATCACCGACGTCCTGATCTCCCAGCAGTCGCTGCGCGTGGACGGGCTCCGCGAGCCGGACGCCTTCCGGGAGTACTTCAAGGCCAACTACGGACCGACCATCGCGGCCTACCGCGCCATCGCCGACCAGCCCGCTCGCGTCGACGAGCTCGACCGGGCCCTGCTCGACCTCGCCGAGCGCAACCGCCAACCCGACGGCAGCCTCGCCTGGGAGTACCTCCTGGTGGTCGCCACCGTCGTCTGACAGCGCACGCGGCGACACGCCGCCCAGATCCCGGCATCTCCTCCGTCGGCAGGGTCCAATGGTCTCGGCCCGGCGACGTATGAGATCGCCGGGCCTGTGCTTTTCCCGGGCGCCGTCGCCCACGGGGACGGGCGAGAAATAGGTGAAGGCCCACCAAGTATGAGTTGGTGGGCCTTCGGTGTCTTCGGGGCCGAAGCCCTTCCGACAACGCAGTTCTATCCCCGCCGGGGCGTCCCGGACAAGGACCTGACGACACCAATTCCGGTGCCTACGGCGTGTCGGCCCCGACACGCCGTACGGCGATCGAGAATTCGCCGTTGCGCGCCCCGCTGAGGAGCATCAGACTGGCCACGTCCCCTCACGGGGGAGGTGCGAGGTGGGACCTGAGCTTCCGACCCGGGCGCCACCGGGTGACAGGGGCGACGACAACGCCCGCGAGCAGGCCGTAGCCACCCACGAGATCCTGGTCGCGTTGAGCCGCGCCGGCGCCGATCCGGGCTCGCTCCTCGACGTCATCGTCGAGCGTGCCAAGAGTCTGTGTGGCGCACAGGTCGGTCAGCTCTACCTCGTGGAGCCCACCATGATCCGCCTGTCGCGGATCTCCGGCGACTTCCCCGAGGACTTCCGGCAGTACGTGCGTGATCATCCGATCGCCCGCAACCGGGAGTCCATGGTCGGCCGAGCCGCGGTGGACCGCTCCACCCAGCGGGTCGACGACGTCCTCACCGACCAGGAGTACGGCAGGAGCGACCTGCAGCAGATCGCCGGCTACCGCTCACTGCTCACCGCTCCGATGATGCTCGACGACGAGGTGGTCGGGGTCCTCTCACTGTGGCGCACCGAGGTGGACCCCTTCGACGACGACGCCGTGGCGACCCTGGGACTCTTCGCCGCGCAGGCCGCGATCGTGCTCCGCCAGGTCGAGCTGCTCGGTGCTCTCGAGAGCCGAGGCGCCGAGCTGGCCACCAAGGTCGCCCAGCTCGAGGCGCTGCGCGACGTCGGTGTCGGGGTCAGCTCGAGCCTGGACCTCGACGAGGTGCTCACCCGCATCGTCGCGAACGCCGTACACCTCACCGGCGCCGACGGCGGCTCGGTGATGGAGTTCGATCCCCTCACCGAGACGTTCGTCGTCCGCGCGGCGTACGGCAGCAGCGACCGCCTGCTCACGAGGTTGCGCTCGATCGAGATCCGTCGCGACTCCACCCTCGTCGGGCAGGCGGCGCTCGGCGGGCAACCGCTCGAGGTGGCCGACCTGGCCGCGATGTCGTCTCGAGATCCGCACCTGGAGGCTCTGTTCGAGGACGGTTGGCGCTCGGCGCTCGCCGTTCCCGTGCAGCGCAACGACGAACTGGTCGGCGCCCTGGTGATCCGACGCAGGACGCCCGGGCTGTTCGACCCGGGCCTGCGCGACCTCCTGCAGACCTTCGCGGGCCAGAGCGGTCTGGCCATCGTCAACGCGCGGCTCTACGGCCAGCTGGACTCCCACCGTCGTGAGCTCGAGGTCGCGAGCCGCCACAAGTCGGAGTTCCTGGCGAGCATGTCCCACGAGCTGCGGACGCCACTCAACGCGGTGATCGGCTTCTCCGAGGTGCTGATGGACCAGATGTTCGGCGACCTCAACGAGCGTCAGGCCGAGTACGTCCGCGACATCTGGAGCTCGGGTCGACACCTCCTGGAGCTGCTCAACGAGATCCTCGACCTCTCCAAGGTCGAGGCTGGCCAGATGGTGCTCGAGCAGACTTCCTTCTCGATCCCGCTGGCCCTCGAGTCCGCGCTCTCGATGGTGCGGGAGCGCGCGGCCACCCATGCGATCGCGCTCTCCCTCGACCTGGGCCCGGGCGTCGGGGAGGTCGAGGCCGACGAGCTCCGCTTCAAGCAAGTGGTGCTCAACCTGGTCTCGAACGCGGTCAAGTTCACCCCCGACGGCGGCGCTGTGGCCATGTCGGCCCGACGTGACGGACGCGACCTGGTCGTGGCCGTCCGCGACACCGGCCCCGGCATCCCGGAGGGCGACCGCGAGCGGATCTTCGACTCGTTCCAGCAGGGCGGCCGCGGGGCGCCCAAGGCGGAAGGCACGGGCTTGGGGCTCACCCTGTCGCGGCGCATCGTGCAGCTCTTCGGCGGTCGGCTGTGGCTGGAGTCCGAGGAGGGACAGGGCAGCACCTTCACGTTCTCACTGCCGGTCTACCCAGCCGTGGCCACCGACCACCCGGAGGGTCGCACCGGGAGCGGCGACGCCCGGCCGACCATCCTCCTGGTGGAGGACGACCGGGCATCGCTCGATCTGATGATCGCCTACCTCGCAGGCAGCCCGGCGCTCGTCCTGACCGCCCGCGACGGGATCGAGGCCTTGGAGATGGTGCGGCGCAACCCGCCGGATGCGGTCGTTCTCGACCTGCAGCTGCCCCGGATGGACGGCTGGCAGCTGCTCGAGGAGCTCAAGGGCGACCCGGCCACGGCGCAGGTGCCCGTGGTCGTGGCTTCGATCGTCGACGACCGCCCCCGTGGGCTCTCGCTCGGCGCCTCGGCCTACCTCACCAAGCCCATCGGTCGCGCGGACCTGCTCGACGCCCTGGCGGGTGTCGGTGTCCTTCGTGGGACGGACGCCGGCACGGGGAGACACCGATGACCACTCGGATCCTGGTGGTCGAGGACAACCCGCTGAACTTCAAGCTGGTCCGCGACGTGCTGGAGTACGCCGGTTATGAGGTCGTCGGCGCCGAGTCCGGCGAGGAGGGTCTGCTGCTGGCCGGAGACCTGCCGCCCGACCTCGTGCTGATGGACCTGCAGTTGCCCGGCATCGACGGCACCGAGACCCTGCGCCGGCTGCGTCGTGGCGTTCTCGCCGACGATGTACCCGTGATCGCCCTCAGCGCCCTGGTCATGGACCGTGACCACGCCGCGGCCGAGACCGCCGGCTTCGACGGCTACCTCAACAAGCCGATCAGTGTTCGCTCGCTGCCCGACCAGGTGGCGTCGTTCCTCCTCCGGGAGCAGCCGTGAGTCACCACCGTGCCGTGCGGGTCCTCGCCATCGACGACCAGGCAGCCAACCTCCGGCTCATCGACGCGGTGCTGTCCCCGCGGGGCTACGACGTCGTGGTCTGCTCGTCGGGATCCGACGGACTCGCGCGGCTGGCGGAGGACGATCTCGTCGACGTGGTGCTGCTCGACGTCCTGATGCCCGGCCTGGACGGCTACGACGTGTGTCGCCGGATCCGGGCCGAGCCCGCCACCGAGTTCCTCCCGGTCGTGATGATCACCGCCAGCGGCGAGCAGCAGCGCGCGCGGGCGCTCGAAGCCGGCGCTGACGACTTCGTGACCAAACCCTTCGACCAGAGCGAGCTGCTCGCGCGGATCGCCTCACTGGCACGGATCAAGCGCTACCACGACACCATCGGCCGCCAGGCCGCCGAGCTGGCCACCTGGAACCAGGAGCTCACCCACCGGGTGCAGGAGCAGCTGGGAGAGCTCGAGCGCGTCGGACGGCTCCGTCGCTTCCTGTCCCCGCAGGTCGCCGAGCTGGTGATGGCGGACGAGGGCCTCCTGCTGAGCCATCGCCGCGAGATCGTCGTGGTCTTCTTCGACCTGCGCAACTTCACGCCGTTCGCCGAGACCAGCGAGCCCGAGGAGGTGACTCAGGTGCTCGGCGAGTTCCATGCGGCCATCGGCCGCCTGATCCACGACCACGAGGGGACGCTCGAGCGGTTCACCGGCGACGGCGCCATGGTGTTCTTCAACGACCCGGTCCCCTGCTCCGACTCCGCCGACCGCGCGGTGGCGACGGCTCTGGCCGCGAACCGCACCGTGCGCGAGCTCGCGGAGGGCTGGCGGCGCCGTGGCTTCGACCTCGCCCTGGGCACCGGTATCGCGCAGGGTTACGCCACGCTCGGTCGGATCGGTTTCGAGGACCGGTTCGACTACGCCGCGATCGGCAGCGTCACCAACCTCGCGGCGCGCCTGGTCGCTGCGGCCGAACCCTGGCAGGTGCTCACCACCGACCGCGTGCTGGACTCCCTGGTCCGGCCGGTTGCCGACCACGAGCCGCTCGGTGAGATCACCCCCAAGGGGTTCGCGCACGGCGTACGGGTCAGCGACATCTCTGCCGCCGAGGTCGTGACGTCACGCCCGGGCCTCGAGGAGACTCCTCAGCGACCCGCGTAGACGTCGATCTCGGACAGGATCGACCACTTGACCTCGTCGGGAGCGAACGACGCACGCACCGCCGCACGCACGAGGTCGGTCACCCCACCGGCGTCGAGGCCCAGCAGGTCGGCGGCGATCTCGTACTCGCGGTTCAGCGTGGTGCCGAACATCGACGGGTCGTCGGAGTTGATCGTGATCGTCACGCCGGCATCGCGGAACGCCACGATCGGGTGCTCGGCCAGGCTGGCCACGGCCCGGGTCGCGATGTTGGACGACGGGCACACCTCGAGGGGAACCCCGGTCTTGGCGAGGTACTTCAGCAGCCGCGGGTCAGCGGCCGCGGAGGTCCCGTGCCCGATCCGCTCCGCACCGAGCACCCGCAGGGCGTCCCAGACCGTCTCGGGGCCGGTCGTCTCGCCGGCGTGCGGCACGCTGTGGAGCCCCACCCGGCGCGCGGCGTCGAAGTGCGGCTTGAACTGCGGCCGGGACACCCCGATCTCGGGCCCGCCGAGGCCGAAGCCGACCAGCGCGTCGACGCGGTGGTTGAGCGCGAACGACAGCGTTGCGTCGGCGGCCGGCATCCCGCTCTCGCCGGGAATGTCGTAGATCCACCGCAGCACGATCCCGAAGTCACGCTCCGCGGCGATGCGGGCGTCCTCGATCGCCTCGGTGTAGCTCTCGATCGGCATGCCCTGGGCGTCGTCGTCCGGCAGGACCGAGGTGTACGGCGTACAGGTCAGCTCGGCGTACCGCACCTGCTGGACGGTGGCGAGCTCCCGGGCCACCTCGTAGGTCAGGTAGCGGACGTCGTCCTCGGTGCGGATCAGGTCGACCACGGCGAGGTAGACCTCGACGAAGTGCGCGAAGTCGCGGAACTCGAAGAACCGGCGCAGCTCGTCGGGGTCGGCGGGTACGACGCCCGGGTGGCGCTCGGCGAGCTCGGAGACGATGGCCGGTGACGCGGACCCCACGTGGTGGACGTGGAGCTCCACCTTGGGCAGACCGGCGATGAAGGACGCGAGACTCACGCGGAGCAGTCTGTCAGGCGGTGAGCGCGTAGTACGAACCAACGAGCAGGGCGGGCAGCAGCCCCAGCAGCAGCCAGGGCGTCAGGATCCGCTTGAGGTTGATCGCCCGCATCCCGGCCATGGCCATCAGGCCGACGACGCCGGAGATCCCGAGCAGGCCCGGTCGGGCACCGGCCCGGTCGACGGTTCCCGAGAGGATCGCCATACCGGTCGCGAAGAGCGCGCAGACGGTGAGCAGCAAGGTCGACATGACCCACCGCTGGACGCGCTCGACCTGCACTACCGGACTGCTGTCAGGACTGCCTGTGCCGCGGCGGGTGCGTCGGTGGGGTCCTGCTCCTGGCCGTCGATGTAGACCGTGGGCGTGCCGTTGACACCGTCCTTCGACATCCGGTCCGCGGTGTTCAGCACCCACTGATGGTAGACGTTGTCGGTGATCGGCCCGCTGACAGCCTGCCGACTGGCGCCGGACTGCACGGCGTACGCGATCAGCTGGGCGTCGGTCGGCCCGGCGGTGCCCTCGGCTGGCTGGTGCTGGAAGAGCAGGTTGTGGAACTTCAGGAACACCTGCGGCCCGGAGGTGTCGAGCACGACGGCCGCGGCGTTGAGGGCCCGGCTCGAGTAGGCGTTGGCCGAACGGGGGTCGAGGAACGAGACCAGGTGGTACTCGACCTTGACCCTGCCGGCCGCGATCGCAGCGTCGACCTGGGCGCTCGTCGACGCCTCGAACTCGGCGCAGATCGGGCACTGGAAGTCCTCGTACAGCTTGATCGTCCTCGGTGCCGAGCTCTGCCCGATGGTCACCGAGTAGTCGCCGGTCAGGTTGCCCGGCACCTCGGTCGCCGCCAGGCCGCTCCTGTCGCGCGTGCTCTGCACGTAGAAGAGCACCCCGACGATGAGCACGATGGCCGCGACGACGGCACCGACGACCATCACGTTGCGGTTGCGCTCCCGCCGCTGCTGCTCCCGCATCAAGGCCTGGGCGCGCGCGGCGCGCTCAGCCTTGGACTGCTGCTTGCTCTTCGTCGACATCTTCGAACCTCTCGAGGGGACGGAACAGAAGACTGTCCAGGGACAGCCACGTGCGGGGGCGCCAGACCAGCCAGGCCGACAGCATCAGCAGGCCGAGGTCGCGCAGGATGTCGCGGATGTAGCCGGGGGTGGCGTCGATCTTGACGTTGCCGCCGCCGCCGAAGCAGCCGCACTGGATCTCGAGGCCGCGGGCCCACGCGGACGCGATGCCGAAGGTGAAGAGCACCATCAGCAGCGCGGTCGCCACCGCCATCGCCCGGGTCAGCAACCCGAGCAGGAGACAGGCGCCGATCACGAGCTCGAGCACCGGCAGGAGATGGCCGACCGCCGGCACCAATGACTCGGGAAGCAGCCTGAAAGCCCGCGTGGCCCGCACGGTGCCGGCCGCGTCGGAGAACTTCAGGACCCCCGCACTGAGCCAGACCGCAGCCAGGACGGCGCGGCACAGGAGCCCGACCCACTGCTTCACACCTCCACCCTGGGTGACTGATGCCCGACGCGGACGAGGCGAAGGTCCCGGCTTCGCGGGCATCTCCTCCTGATACCGGGACCCTCCGCGGAGCCGCGCACACGTCGGTAGGGTGAGGTTCGTGAACGAGCGCCTGGTCTGGATCGACTGCGAGATGACCGGGCTGGACTATGTCGCCGACGCTCTGATCGAGATCGCTGCGGTGGTCACGGACTTCGACCTGAACGTGCTCGGCGACGGCATCGACCTGGTGATCAAGCCGCCGGCTGAGGCGCTGGCGCAGATGGACGACTACGTGCGCACCATGCACGAGAAGTCCGGGCTCCTCGACGAGCTCGACAACGGGATCACCCTCGAGGACGCCGAGCAGCAGGTGCTGGCCTACCTGCGCGAGCACTGCCCCGACGGCTCCCGGCCGCCGCTCGCCGGCAACACGGTGGGCACCGACCGGGCCTTCATCTCTCGCGACATGCACGACCTCGACGCGTTCCTGCACTACCGGATCGTCGACGTCTCCTCGATCAAGGAGCTGGCCCGGCGCTGGTTCCCGCGGGCCTACTTCGCGGCGCCGGTCAAGGCCGGCCATCACCGCGCGCTCGTCGACATCCAGGAGAGCATCGAGGAGCTGCGCTACTACCGGGCGGCCGTCTTCGTGCCCACACCCGGCCCCGACAGCGCCGGCGCGAGGGCGATCGCCGAGGAGTACGGCGGCTCGCTGACGGACCCTGCCCACGTCGCCCCCGATGGGCGTTCCGAGGGCTGATTGCCCTACACTTCCTGACTGTCTCCGCCCCCGGTGGAGCCGCATGGTGGGTGTAGCTCAGCTGGTAGAGCGCCGCGTTGTGGTCGCGGATGTCGCGGGTTCAAGTCCCGTCACTCACCCCACGCATCGAAGGGTCCGGACCAGTTGGTTCGGACCCTTCGGACATTTTCTTGACATCAAGGCAAAATCCCGCGTGTTTGCCGGACCGGCCCCGAAACTGCCCCCTACTGTCCTCATTGCTGGCCATCGGGGGATGGACAGCGGGCCAGGGGGATCTCTCGCAACGGGCGAGATGACAGGCCATCACCACGGGGGAATCTCGATGACTTCTGACAACTCTGCGCCGCGCACGTTCACTCGCCGCCGGATCGTCCGCACCACCGCCACGGTCGCCTGGACCGTGCCGATGATCCAGATCGCCGCCACCGCTCCGGCCTTCGCCGGCACCGGCTGCTGCGACGTGACGCTGAGCGGCAGTGCCCACTGGCGCGCCGACGGGCTCAACTACCTCGACATCCCGCTGAACATCGCCAACGGCTGCGGCACCGAGGTCACGGGGCTCACGGTCACGCTGACGATCTGCGGGATCCAGGACCTCACCTACTCCGACATCACCAACCTGCCGGCCGGCTGGACTCAGCTCGGCAAGGGGAACAAGCCCCTCGACCCGGACGGCAACGCCTGCTACACGTTCACGTTCACCACCGCCACGCCGCTGGCCG
>JAWWPM010000234.1:0-2553 GCA_033854915.1 Nocardioidaceae bacterium | reverse complement strand
GACGGGCACGTTCGGGCTCTCTTCCACGTTCGGTGCCAACGTCGAGATCCAGGCGGCCGCCGTCGGTCAGGTCTACGTGTACGGCACCTGGGCCGTCCGTCCGGCGGGCGGGGTGTCGGCGAGCAAGGTCATCAAGGGGCACCGCACCGGTGGAGTCATCGCCGGCCGGTGAGTCACCAGAGCACGTGAGCTGAACGACGGCCGTCGGCTAGCTGCCGGCGGCCGTCGTCGCGTTCAGCGGGCGTCGCCCAGCGCGGTGAGGAACTCGCTGCACCCCACCTCGAGCTTGACCGTCGCGAGGTCGTCGCCGCGGGTCGCGCCGCGGTTGACGATCACGACCGGTACGCCGGCCCTGGCGGCACGGCGGACGAACCGGAAGCCGCTCATCACGGTCAGCGACGAGCCCACCACCAGCAGGGCGTCGTCGGGGGTCAGGGCGTCGACGGCGTCGTAGCACTGCTGGACCCGGGCGGCGGGGACGTTCTCGCCGAAGAACACGACGTCCGGCTTCAGCACGCCGCCGCAGTCGTCGCACTCGGGTACGACGAACCCGGAGGTCTCGTCGAGGTCCACGTCGCCGTCGGGCCGGGTCAGCACGTCGGCGTAGGCCTCACCGAAGCCGGGGTTGTCCCGCGTCATGCGTTCCTCCAGCCGCGACCGGCTCGTCGTACGCCGGCAGGAGAGGCAGATGACCTCGGCGATCCGGCCGTGCAGGGCGACCAGCCGACGTGACCCGGCGGCCTCGTGCAGGCCGTCGACGTTCTGCGTGATCAGCAGGTCGGGGTCGAGCCGGGCCAGCGCGCGGTGGCCGTCGTTGGGGTCGGCCCGACGCATCCGGCTCCAGCCGAGGTGGCTGCGCGCCCAGTAGCGCTGCCGGGCCAGAGGGCCGCTGACGAACTCCTGGTAGGTCATCGGCCGGCGCGCGACCGAGCCCGGCCCGCGGTAGTCGGGGATGCCCGAGTCGGTGGACAGCCCGGCGCCGGTGAGCACGACGAGACGCGAGCCGAGCAGCACCTCGGGCACGACCGCTTCGCGGGCCCCATCGAGCGCAGGCCCGACCACGGGGACGCTCACCGGTCGGTCAGCTCGCGTAGCGGGCGCGAGAACGGGCCCGCGCCTTCTCGGCCTCGACCTCGCGGTTCTTCGGCGGCGCGGCGGTCACCCAGTCGTCCAGCAGGTGCTGGGTGAGGTGGGCGATCTCGTGGACGGCGCGGTCGAACGCCTCCTGGTTGGCTGCCGACGGCTTGGTCGAGCCACTGACCTTGCGCACGAACTGGAGCGCGGCCGCGGTGACCTCGGCCGAGGTCGCCGGGGGCTCGAAGTTGTTCAGCGGGCGGATGTTGCGGCACATGGGTCCAGCCTACGTCGCACCCGACCTGCAAGGTGACGGCTCACCTGCCGACCGGGCTGGTCGGGCGGTGCGACCGGGTGCCACGATGGGCCGCATGACCGACACCCCACGCGCGGACCGTGAGCTCGACGTCGTCCTGTTCGGCGCCACCGGGTTCACCGGGCGGCTGACCGCGGAGTACCTCGCCCGGCACGCTCCCGACGGGCTGCGCTGGGCCCTGGCCGGCCGCAACCCCGACAAGCTCGCCGGGGTGCGCGAGCACCTGGCCGGGATCGACCCGGCTCTGTCGGGGCTCCCGCTGCTGACCGCCGACGTCACCGATGCCGCGTCGCTGGCCGCGGTCGCCGGGCAGGCCCGGGTCGTGATCACCACCGTCGGGCCCTACCTGAGCTACGGCGAGCCGCTGGTCGCTGCCTGCGCGGCCGCCGGCACCGACTACGTCGACCTGACCGGCGAGCCGGAGTTCGTCGACCGGATGTACGTCGCGCACCACGCGACCGCGGTGGCGAGCGGTGCCCGGATCGTGCACGCCTGTGGCTTCGACTCGATCCCGCACGACCTCGGCGCCTACTACGCCGTCCAGCAGCTGCCCGACGACGTACCGATCACGCTGCGCGGTGTCGTGCGCTCGCGCGGCACGTTCTCCGGCGGCACCTTCCACTCCGCGATGACCCAGATGTCGCGGGCCAAGCAGATGAAGCAGGCGTCGTCGGCCCGCCGCAAGGCCGAGGGCCGCCCCGAGGGCCGCTCGTCGCGCGCGGTCTCCGGCAAGCCGCACCGCGACTCAGACCTCGGTCGCTGGCTGCTGCCGCTGCCGACCATCGACCCGATCGTGGTGGCCCGCAGCGGCGCCGCGCTCGCGTCGTACGGGCCCGACTTCCGCTACTCCCACTACGCCGGCACCAAGACCCTGCGGTACGCCGTCGGCGGAGCGGTCGGCGTCGGTGCGCTCGGGCTCGCGGCGCAGGTCAAGCCGGTGCGCAGCTCGATGCTCAAGCACATCAAGCAGGGCGACGGGCCGGATGCCGCTCGCCGGGCGAAGTCGTGGTTCCGCGTCGACTTCGTGGGCGAGGGCGGCGGTCGCAACGTGCACACCCGCGTCTCCGGTGGAGACCCGGGCTACGACGAGACCGCCAAGATGCTGGCCGAGTCGGCCCTGAGCCTGGCCTTCGACGACAACCCGCCGACCGCCGGCCAGGTCA
>JAWWPM010000233.1:0-3784 GCA_033854915.1 Nocardioidaceae bacterium | reverse complement strand
GGTCGTCCTCGTCGAGGTCGACGAGGACACCGCCGCCTACGACAAGGGCCACATCGCGGGTGCCATCAAGCTCGACTGGACCACCGACCTGCAGGACCAGGTGCGCCGCGACTTCGTGAACAAGGCTCAGTTCGAGGCCCTGCTGTCCTCGCGCGGTGTCTCCAATGACCACACGATCGTGCTGTACGGCGGCAACAACAACTGGTTCGCGGCCTACGCCTACTGGTACTTCAAGCTCTACGGCCATGCCGACGTCAAGCTCCTCGACGGTGGCCGCAAGAAGTGGGAGCTCGACAGCCGCGAGCTGACAGACGAGCTCCCGACCCGCTCGGAGACGTCCTACACCGCCCAGGAGCAGGACCGCTCGATCCGTGCGTTCCGCGACGAGGTCGGCGAGGCGATCGGCAAGCAGAACCTCGTGGACGTGCGCTCGCCGGACGAGTACGCCGGACGACTGCGCGCGCCGGCCCACCTCCCGCAGGAGCAGGCGCAGCGCGCCGGCCACATCCCGACGGCGGCGAACGTGCCCTGGAGCAAGGCGGCCAACGACGACGGAACGTTCAAGTCCGACGACGAGCTCAAGGAGCTCTACACCGAGGCCGGCGTCGACTGGGGCAAGGACACCATCGCCTACTGCCGGATCGGGGAGCGCTCCTCGCACACGTGGTTCGTGCTCAAGGAGCTGCTCGGGCAGCAGAACGTGAAGAACTACGACGGCTCCTGGACCGAGTGGGGCTCCCTCGTCGGCGTGCCCGTCGTGCTCGGCGACGACGCCGGCTCCGCCGATCCCGGGACGGACGCCTGATGTGCGGCGCGACGGCTGGGGGCCTCTCCCTCGACGGCGTCGACGTGGCCAAGGAAGCCGTGGTGCAGGGTCAGGTCGTCCGCGACGGCCAGCCCGTCCCCAACGCCTACGTGCGCTTGCTGGACCGGACCGGTGAGTTCACCGCCGAGGTCCCGACCTCGGCCACCGGCCACTTCCGCTTCTTCGCCGGCAACGGCGAGTGGACGCTGCGCACGCTGGCTCCGCGGGCCGAGACGGTGGACCAGAAGGTCGAGGCCGCGGTCGGCTCGGTCGCCGAGGTGACGATCACGCTCTGAGCGCTGACCCGGCACAAATGCCCACGCTCTGAGCGCTGACCCGGCACAAGCGCCCACGCGCAGAGCACTGACCCGGCCCTTCCTCACAGCGGGAAATGCCGGGTCGGTGTCATTTCCGCGTGCAGTTGTGCCGGGTGAGCGTGTGTACTGCGCGCACTTGTGCCGGCTCACCGCTCGAGGAGGAGCGTGAAGGGGCCCTCGTTCACCGACGCCACCCGCATCCGGGCGCCGAAGGTGCCGCGCTCGACGACCGCGCCGAGGTCGGTCAGGGCCGCGCAGAAGGCGTCGTACAACGGCTCGCTGACCGCGCCGGGTGCGGCCGCCTGCCAGGTCGGACGCCGACCCTTGCGGGCGTCGCCGTACAGCGTGAACTGGGAGACCACGAGCACCGGCGCGCCGACATCGGACGCCGACTGCTCGTCGGCGAGGATCCGGAGGTCCCAGATCTTGCGGGCCATCCACGCCACCTCGCCCGGACCATCGGTGTGGGTGAGGCCCAGGTAGACGAGCAGCCCCGGGGTGGTCAGGGCGCCGACCTCGACGCCGTCGACCGTGACCGACGCGGACGAGACCGCCTGCACCACTGCCCGCATGAACGCATCATTGCCGGTCGAGCGGAGTCGAGACCACTCTGACACGATGCCCCCATGAGCGACCCGCTGCTGATCACCGTGGCACCGACCGGGGCCGAGACGGCCAAGGAGGACTGCCCCCAGCTCCCCACCACCCCCGACCAGATCGCCGAGACCGCGCGCGCGTGCCAGGCGGCCGGCGCGGCGATGATCCATCTCCACGTCCGTGACGCCGACCACCGGCCCACCCTCGACCTCGGGCTGCTGCGCGAGTGGGTGGCCGCGGTCCGCGACTCGAGCGACCTGGTGGTCCAGCTGTCCACCGGTGGCAGCGTCCACGACCCGCTCGACCAGCGGCTGAAGGTGCTCGATGCCGAGCCGGACTCGTGCAGCCTCACCATGGGCACCACCAACTTCGGTGACGACGTGTTCTCCAACCCGTGGCCCTTCGTGTGCGAGCTCTACCAGCTCGCCCAGGACCGCGGCGTGGCGCCGGAGTTCGAGCTGTTCGACCTCGGGCAGGTGCACGCGCTGACGCGGCTCCTCGACCGCTACGGTCTGCCCGCGGGCGGCCAGGTGCATGTCGACCTCGTGATGGGCGTGCCCGGCGGCATGAACGGTACGACGGACGCGCTCGTGGCCGCCGTACGCGACCTGCCCCCGCAGACCACCAGCTGGTCGGCGACGGGGATCGGGCGATCGACGCTCGCGGTGATGATGGCCAGCCTGTCCAAGGGCGGCCACCTGCGCGTCGGCATGGAGGACGTGCTCACGATCGCCCGCGGCGTGCCCGTGGAGTCCAACGCCCAGCTCGTGGAGCGTGCCGTCGCGATCGGCGCCATGGTCCAGCGCACGCCGATGACGCCCCAGGAGGCGCGGGTGCTGATCGGGGCGAAGGGCTGACTCAGCCCGTCGCCGAGCCTGCGGACTGCTTCTTCGACCTGCCCGAGCGGCCGGACTTGGACTTCCGCCGGCCGGTCTCGGCTTGGTACTCGTAGCGGTAGTAGTCGCCGCCGTAGTAGCCGCCCGAGGCGCTGCGCCGCATCCGGTTGAACACGATGCCGAGCGTGCGGCCGTGCACCGTCGAGATGTGGTTGAGCGAGACGGTGAGCTCGGTGTCGAGGGTGCCACCGTGGGTGATCACGACGATCGCACCGTCGGCCGAGCGGGTGAGCACGGCCGCGTCGGTGACCGGCAGCAGCGGGGGCGCGTCGATGATGACCATCGCGTCCTTGGCCAGCTCGGTGATCAGGTTGCGCATCGCCTGGGAGCCCAGCAGCTCACTGGGGTTGGGCGGGATGGCACCGGAGGCGAGCACCCGCAGCCCGGGCACGTCGGGGTGGTCCTGCATGACCTCGGCTGCCGTGACCCGGCCGACGAGCACGTCGGTGAGCCCGGCGCCGTCGACCATCGCCAGCGAGTGCGCCACCGTCGGGCGGCGCAGGTCACCGTCGATCAGGGTGACCGGCTGGCCGCCGATGGAAATCGCGGCGGCGAGGTTGGCGGCCACGGTGGACTTGCCGTCCGACTGCTTGGGGCTGGTCACCACGATGATCCGCGGGGGGTGGTCGACGTCCATGTAGGCGAGGTTGGTGCGCAGCTTGCGGAAGGCCTCCGCCGTGCTCGCCGAGCTCGAGCTCCCCGCGCCGGTCACGGCCAACGCCAGGGCATTGCTGTCGGTCTGGCGCACCGTCGAGGACTGCGGCACCATCCCGATCACCGGGATGCCGAACTGCTTCTCGACCTCCTCGGTGGAGCGGAGGCGGCGGTCGAACTGCTTGCGGACCAGGGCGTAGACGAAGCCGAGCATCAGCCCGACCAGCAGCCCGAGCATCAGGTTGACCTTGGTCCGCGGCAGCACCGGTGTGGTGGGTGCGTCCTCGGTCGGGCTCACCGTCATCCGGAGGCACTTGTTGGTGTCGTCGTTGGTGCCCTAGGTCGCGGCGATCTTGTACGCCAGCTGATCGGCCCAGGCGTTGGCCAGGTTCACTGCGGCTTGGCCGTTGGAGGCGCGAGCGGTCACGGTCATCAGCACCGTGTTGTCGGGATTGGTGACAGTTTTGTCGGCGGCCAGGGCGCTGGGCGAGGTCGTCACCTTGAGCTCGCGCTGA
>JAWWPM010000232.1:0-6123 GCA_033854915.1 Nocardioidaceae bacterium | reverse complement strand
CCAGGAGCTTGGGCTCGCGGTTCTGCAGGAACTCCAGCGGCAGGCCCTCGACCGGCAGGTCGGCGTACCGCGCGAGCGCGGCCATGGTGTCGGAGGAGGTGTGGAAGCTGTTCATGAAGATCAGCGGGAGCGGGGCGTCGTGCTCGCGCCGCAGGTGCAGCACCTGGCGGGCGATGATGTCGAGGAACGACCAGCCCCTGCGCACGCAGAGCAGGCTCTTGGCGCGCTCCATGCCCATCGAGGTGCCGAGACCGCCGTTGAGCTTGATCACCGCGGGGGTCCGCAGCGCGGCGGATGCTGCCTCGGGGTCGACGTCGAGGTCGGCCAGCGACTCCATGTCGAGCGGCTCGATCGACGACTCGGCGATCATCCCGGTCTCGCCGTGCTCGAGCAGGCGGTAGTAGTGCGCGAAGGTGTCGATGGCAACGGGGTCGAGGCCCGCCTTGCGCATCTTGTCGCGGGCGCGGTCCAGTCCGGCACTGCTCATGCCTTCGATCGTAGGCTTAGCCGGTGCCCCCGATGCAATCCCGATCCGACGACGGTCCCGTTCCCACCGCCGCGGTGGCGAAGATCGCTCTCAGGGACCGCATCCGCACCACGCGTCACCGGCTCTCGCTGCTCGAGATCGGTGACGCGGCGCGGGGCCTCGCCGAGGTGGTGATGGCCCTCCCGGAGGTGCGCCGCGCGGCCACGGTGTCGGCGTACGTCTCGATCGGCGCGGAGCCCGGCACCGGTGCGCTGCTCGACGCGCTGACCGCCGCGGGCAAGCGCGTCATCCTGCCGGTGGTGCAGCCCGACCTCGACCTGGACTGGGGCACCTGGCGCGGTTCGACCGCACTGGTCCCGGCCCGGATGGGGCTGCTCGAACCCGTCGACCGCCTGGGCCTCGACGCCATCGGCACCGCGGACGTCGTACTCGTACCGGGGCTGGCCGTCTCCCCGACCGGCGACCGCCTCGGTCTCGGTGGTGGCTGCTACGACCGTGCGCTCGGCCGGGTGCCGGTCGGCACGCCGGTGGTGATCCTGCTGTACGACGGCGAGGTCGGCCTCGACGTACCCGTCGACCCCCACGATCGCCCGGTCACCGCCGCCGCGACCCCCTCCGGTTACCGCCCCCTCCGCTGACCTCTCCTCGCTGGTCGAGCGTCCGCCCCATCGGGGTGGTCCCTGACGAAACGGTCGTGATTCTCCTGATTTCAGGACCGTCTTGTCAGGGACTGTCTCGACGAGCGCCGAACTACGGGGTGGGGTCGAGGGTGAGGGTGTGCTGCGTGGCGGCCTTCACCGCGGCGGTCGAGAAGACCCAGGGCAGGGTGTCGCCCCGGGCCCAGAGGTCGGTCTGGTCGGTGTAGTGGGAGTCGTAGGCGTGGCCGGACTCGCCGGTCAGGTTGACCCAGCGAGAGTCGTCGAAGTCGGCCAGCGAGACCACCATCCGCATCGACGGGGCCGAGGTGACGTGGAAGCGGCCGCGGTCGTCGTCC
Source organism: Nocardioidaceae bacterium (assembly GCA_033854915.1). GTDB lineage: Bacteria > Actinomycetota > Actinomycetes > Propionibacteriales > Nocardioidaceae > Nocardioides. The sequence continues at coordinate 4,642 of JAWWPM010000232.1, read as the reverse complement.
GTCGCGGCGTCCCAGGCGGCCGCGTCGACCATCGCATCTCCGCCGCCGACCTCGAAGCCGTTGCGGTTGAGCAGCCACTCGGCCACCCGGTTGCCGGACTCGCCGAGGGTCTGGTTGTGGAGGTCCAGCTCGTGGATCGCGCCCCACGACCATCCTTCCGGTGCCCGCGAGAGCAGCTCGGTGAGGTCGTTGCGAGCCTGCAGCATCGCGGTGCGCAGGATGTCGTCGCGGGTCTCGCGCTGCGGGGTGGTCACGTCGTCCCACCACGGGTCGTCGGGTCGCAGCAACAGGCGCGTCAGCACCGCCATCCAGCGGTCGCCGCCGTCGGGCCACTGGTCGCGAGGCAGCTCGTCGTGGAAGGTGTCGGCGAGCACGTCGCTCCACACGACGTTGTAGTACGCCGCGGCGGCACTGTCGGTGGGCTGCTCGAAGTCCCAGGAACGCAGGAGGTTCTGCCCCGCCGCGTAGTAGCCGCGCGGCAGGTCGACCTGCAGGAGATAGGGCACCAGCGCCGGGGCCATGGGGTTGCGGGTGTCGAGCTGCATCGCGGCCAGGTCGGCCACCGAGACCGTGCCGTGGTCGCGGAACGCCGAGGTGAGCAGGCTCCGGATCCGGGTCGAGCGATAGCCCTGGTCCCAGTCGCGGGTCAGGTAGTAGGGATAGCCCGGCCCGACCGCCGCCTGGTTGGCGGTCACCACGAAGCCGTCCTTCGGGTCGAGCACGTTGGGCAGCGCCTGGAACGGCACGTAGGACCCGGTCCAGTCGTTCTCGGGGCGCCAGCCCGCCGACGGCCAGACCCCGTCGTTGCCGGACTGGCGGATCGGGATCCGGCCCGGCGCCTGGTAGCCGATGTGGCCGGCCCGGTCGGCGTACACGAGGTTCTGCGCGGGTACGGCGAACCGCGAGGCTGCGTGCCGAAAGCTGCGCCAGTCGTGGGCGGCGTCGAAACCGAGGATGGCGTCGGCGGTGCGCGAGGGCTGGTCGCCGGTCCACGCCAGCGACACGGCGTACGACGTGCTGTCCGGCCGCCCGCCGGTGACGGGTGCCTGCGCCCCGACGTCTCGGATCGCGTCCGAGACGTCGGACAGGATCGGGCCGTGCGCGGTCGACCGCACGTCGATCGTGACGTCTGACCCACCCTGCACGACGATGCGTTCACGGCGCTCCTTCAGCGGCAGCCACCGGCCGCCGTGCCGCCACCGGTCACCGCGCACCTTCTCCAGGAACAGGTCCGAGACGTCTGGGTCGAGGTTGGTGAATCCCCAGGCCACCTCGGCGTTGTGGCCGATCACCACGCCCGGCACACCGGAGAACGTGAACCCCGAGACGTCGAGCGGGCACCGCCGGTCGACGACGCGGCAGTGCAGCCCGATCTGCATCCAGATGCCGGGCAGGCTGACGCCGAGGTGCGGGTCGTTGGCCAGCAGCGGCGACCCGGTGGCCGAGTGCGTGCCGTCGACGACCCAGCTGTTGCTGCCGATGCCGCTGCCCTTGCCCATCAGCTGCGGGATGTCGGCCAGCCCGCGCCCCAGCCGCCGGAGCGTCCCGCGCGCCCGCGCGTCGTACGCCGGTCGCTCTGGGTTGCGGGTGCCGGGCTGGGTCGCGTCCTGCTGGTAGACCCCGTCCACGACCGCGCCCTGGTCGACGATCGGCGGGCGCAGGTCGTAGTCGTAGGCCGGGTAGAGCTGGTCGACCTGGGCCCGGGTGTGCCCGGCCAGGTCGAGCACCCGGTCGATCTCGTCGCTCATGTTGCCGCGCAGGTCCCACGCCATCGCCTCGAGCCAGCTCAGCGAGTCGACCGGCGTCCACGGCTCGGGCTGGTCGTCGACCCCTTTGGCCGCGAGCAACGTGTACTCCACGGAGATGTGGCTCGGGGAGTGGGTGTCGAGGTAGGCGTTGACGCCGTCGGCATAGGCCTGAAGCGCCTCGCGGGTGCGCGGCTGCAGGAGCGCCATCTCGCGGGCGGCGGTACGACGCCAGCCCAGCGTGCGCACGAACTCGTCGGTCTCGAGGGTGGTCTTCCCGAACAGCTCACTGAGCCGGCCCGAGGTGATGTGGCGCCGCACGTCCATCTCGAAGAAGCGGTCCTGCGCGGCGACGTACCCCTGCGCCTTCATCAGGTCACCCATGGTGTCGCCGTACAGCTGCGGGATGCCGTGGCTGTCCCGAGCCACCGTCACCGGGGCGCTCAGGCCAGGCATCTCGACCGTCCCGTCGACCTGCGGGAAGGGCCTGCGGACCAGCACCACCACGGTCACCAGGGCCGCGACCAGGAGCAGGGACAGCAGCACGCAGAGGTACGTCGTGACCCGCACCGGCTTGGGCAGCGACCGGAAGGTCTCGCGCCAGCGCGCCGGGGCGGGAGCGTCGGGCGGGCCGCCGTCGGGACCGTCAGTGCTCGGGCTCATCGTCTCGATATTGTGCCGTACCATTGGCAGTCGTCGGCGGCGAGTGCCAGCCGGCAGGCGCCGGCGGCTCGTCCCGGTCGCCCGTGCCCACTCCGCTCCGACCCGTTCCGCCCCGTTCCGACCCGAGGATCCTGCGTTGCCCACCTACCAGTACCGCTGCACCGAGTGCGACCACTCGTTCGAGCAGTTCCAGAGCTTCACCGACGACGCGCTGACCGTCTGCCCCGCGTGCGGCGGCAAGCTGCGCAAGGTCTACAACGCGGTCGGCGTGGTCTTCAAGGGATCCGGCTTCTACCGCAACGACAGCCGCGGCACGGCCTCCTCGACCGAGACCCCGGCGGCCAAGTCGGGCGACTCCAAGTCGGGCGACCCGACCGGATCCTCGTCCTCCACCGCTACGTCCGACTCGTCGCCCTCGACCAGCAAGAAGTCGGACTCCTCCTCTACGCCGGCCTCGAGCGGCAGCGGCTCGAGCTCCTCCAGCAGCTGACCGACCCCGCCCGGTTCGGGCCTGTGGAGAGGCTCGGCGGACGCCCACCGGTCCCGCCTAACGTCGGGGCATGGCCGCACCGAGCACCACCACCGGACGCCCCGCTCCGGGTCGGCGCGAGCGCGTTCGCCGCGCCGTCCGGCGGACCGTGCTGGCGCGCCGCCGGCCACTGGCCGCGCTCTGCGTCGCCGGCGCCGTGCTGGCCGGGCTGCACGCCGTACGCCCGCCGCCCGGGCCGACGGTCACGGTCGAGGTGGCCGCCCACGACCTGCCTTCTGGAGCGGTGCTGACCGACGCTGATCTCGAGCCCCGCAGCTACCCGGCCCGGCTCGCGCCGGTCGGCTCGGAGGCCGACGCGGTCGGCCGGACCCTGGCTTCGCCGGTGCGCGCCGGGGAGCCGGTGACCGACGCGCGTCTGGTCTCGCCCGCGCTGCTCGCGGGCTATCCCGGCCGGGTGGCCCTGCCGGTCCGGATCGCCGACGCGGCCGCCGTCGGGCTGCTGCGGACCGGCGACCGGGTCGACCTGGTCGCGGCCGACCCACGCCGGGGTACGGCGTCCTACGTCGCGGTCGGCGTGCCGATCCTCGCCATCCCCGCCCCCGACTCGGCCCGGGTCACCAGCGGCGCAGCGCTGTCGGGTCGGCTGGTCGTCGTCGCGGCGGCGCCCTCCGACGTCGACCGCATCGCGGGCGCCGCCGCGACCGACCTCCTCACGGTGGTGATTTCCGGCTAGCGTGGCCATTTGTCCGAGCAGCGACGACCGTCTCCGGGCGGTTACCAGGGAGACAGTCATGACCGGGTTCAAGAACTTCATCCTCCGCGGCAACCTCGTCGAGCTCGCGGTGGCGTTCGTCATCGCGCTGGCTTTCAAGGCCGTCGTCGACGCGACCGTCGCGATCATCATGGGGATCATCGGCAAGGCAGGTGGCCACCCCAACTTCGACTCCTACACCCCCGGCGGGCTAGCGATCGGCAGCTGGCTCACCGCGATCGTCTCGTTTCTGATCATCGCTGCCGTCCTGTACTTCCTGATCGTCAAGCCCTACACGATCGCCAAGGAGCGGTTCTTCCCGAGCCCCGAGCCGGGCACCCCGGAGGACGTCAAGCTGCTCCAGGAGATCCGAGACCTGCTCGTGCAGCAGGGCGGCGGTGCCACCGCCACGATCACCCCGCCGACGCCCTGAGCCCTGCTCCGCGCCCGAGGGTCGATCAGCCGCCGTGGTGCGGCGGCACCTGCTCGCGCAGCCAGCGGTCCGAGGCGTCGCCGCCGGCGTCGCGGTCGTCACGTTCGTCGTTCGTGGTCTCGGGCAGCACGTCGCCGAACACCTCGTCGAGGCGCTTCCTGCGCGCGACCTCGGACTCCCGGCCGGGCCGGGCTCGACCGGCAGGTGTGGCCTGGTCGTCGGCCATCAGGCGCAGAGGCCGTTGGCGAGGTTGTCCGCGCCCTGGTTGGAGCCCGGCTTGTTGTGGTGCGTCACGCCGGGGATGTGCTTGGCGTTCAGCGAGCCGCTCAGGATCGACTTGGGGAGCACTCGGTCGTTGCGGATGTCGTCCCACATGCCCTTGGCTGCGGGGAGCCACACGACGCGGTTGAGGTTGGTCGGGTCGGGCTGCTGCGGGGTGGTGACGAACTGGATGTGGTCCAGGCCGATGTGGCGGAACTGGTAGGCCAGCCCCACCAGCTTCGCGATGCTCTTCAGGCCCGTGTCGACGGTCAGCGACTTGGTCGCGGCGTCGAGGAACT
>JAWWPM010000231.1:0-13217 GCA_033854915.1 Nocardioidaceae bacterium | reverse complement strand
CACGGCCGGAGCCGTGGCCAGGTTCACGCCGTAGGAGAAACTGGCGTCAACGTCCTGGCCCGCTACCGCCACTACGCCTACGGCGGTGTAGGTGCCGCGGATCACGCTGGGGAAGGGCGCGTACCTCGCGTCCGACTCGGCCTTGGTGTAAGCGGTCCCGGTCGGGGTGTACTTCCCGTCGGACTCCGCCTTGGTGTACGACGAGCCGATGCGCGCGAACCGGTTGTTCGCCACGAGCTTGGTGTAGTAGCGCTTGTCGGCGCGGGGCTTGATCTGGGTCTTCCAGATGTGCTTCCAGTTGATGGTCGCCTGGGCACTGGCCGGCGACGACATGAGTGCCGCGCCACCACCCACGAGCGCGATCGAGCAGAGCACGGCGATCCATGCCTTGACGATGCGATTCGGCTTCATACGGGTCTCCTCCCGAGGGCGACCACCGGTCGGTCACCCGTTCCTTGCAGAGGCTCCTCCACCTGGGGCCAGAAGGCCATCGCCCGCGCGGATGGTTTCTTGGTACTAATCGCCTCCAGAAGCCGGTCTCCGGTCGCCCGGTACCCGCTGACCCGGCAGAAGAGTGCACTCGGATCGCATCGACCCGGCAGAAGTCAGCCTCGCACGACGTGTCTTTCTGCCGGGTCAGCGTCGTACGGCGTGCACTTCTGCCGGGTCAGCGCCGTACGGCGTGCACTTCTGCCGGGTCGGCGTCAGACCCGCGAGACGAAGATGTGGCTGGCAGCCTCGAGGTCGAGCTCGGCGGACTCGCCACCCGAGCCGACCAGCACCCCGGCCTGCGTCGTGCTGACGCCGACCACCTTGTCGGGCACCGCGCCGATCCGGCGCAGCGTGCCCATCAGCGGCTCGTCCTTCTGGAGCTCCTCGGAGATCCGGCGGACCCGCACGCTCGACAGCTCGCTGCCGGCCAGGTCGGCCAGCAGGCCGAGCCCCTCGACCGGCTCGTCGGAGGCGGTCTCGCCCAGCTCGTCGAGGCCGGGGATGGGGTTGCCGTACGGCGACTCCGTGGGGTGGTCCAGCAGCTCGACGAGCCGGCGCTCGACGGTCTCGGACATCACGTGCTCCCAGCGGCAGGCCTCCGCGTGCACCAGCTCCCAGTCGAGCCCGATCACGTCGATCAGCAGGCGCTCGGCCAGCCGGTGCTTGCGCATCACCCGGGTCGCCAGCCGCATGCCCTCGTCGGTGAGCTCGAGGTGGCGGTCGCCCTCGACCGTGACCAGACCGTCTCGCTCCATCCGCGCCACCGTCTGCGACACCGTGGGCCCGGACTGGTGGAGCCGCTCCGCGATCCGGGCGCGCAGGGGCACGATGCCCTCCTCGACCAGCTCGTAGATGGTCCGGAGGTACATCTCCGTGGTGTCGATCAGGTCGCTCACTGAAACCTCACTGGGTCATTGTGTCCCATCCGCGCAGGGCTGGCAGAGTGGTGCCGGTCCCGCCCAGGCCCGAGGCGCCGAGGAGCCCCCGATGAACGACCTGCTGGTGCCGTCCCGCTTCTGCGGGCCGCCCTCGTCCGGCAACGGCGGCTGGTCGGCCGGCGCGCTGTCGGCCCACGCGGGCACTGAGTGCCCCGACGACCACTCGCGGCCGTGGCCGACCATCGAGGTCTCGCTGCACCGTCCGCCGCCCCTCGAGACGCCGATGCCGATCGCTGCGGCCGACGGCGGGGTCGCGGCCACCCACGACGGCGACGTGGTGCTCACCGCGCGCTGCACCCACGGAGACCTCGTCGACGTCGAGCAGGTGCATCCCGACGAGGCGCGCGCCGCCATGGCGTCGTACGCCGGGCTGGGCAGCCACCCGTTCCCCACCTGCTTCTCCTGCGGCACCGACCGGGCCGAGGGTGACGGGCTGCGGATCTTCCCCGGCCGGGTCTCCGACCACGACGGGGCCGCCCGGGTCGCCGCGACCTGGACGCCCGACCCGAGCGTGGCCGAGGACTTCCACGCCTACGCCGACGAGCACCCGCGCGCGAGCCTGCCGGTGACGTGGGCGGCGCTCGACTGCGTCGGTGGCTGGGCCGGCGACCTCGAGGAGCGGCTGATGGTGCTGGCCCGGATGACCACCCGCATCGACTCGCTGCCGGTGATCGGCGAGGAGCACGTGGTGGTCGGCAGCGGCGGCCGCAGCGAAGGCCGCAAGACCTGGACCTCCGCCACCGTGTACGACGCCGACGGGCGTGTCGTGGGCACCGCCGAGCACCTCTGGATCGCCGTCGATCCCGCGGCCTTCGCATGAGCACCCCACCAGGCCCGTGGTGGAAGGGCGCCGTCTTCTACCAGGTCTACATCCGCAGCTTCGCCGACTCCGACGGCGACGGCCTGGGTGACCTGCCCGGCCTCACCTCGCGGCTCCCCTACCTGCGTGACCTCGGCGTCGACGCCGTCTGGATCACGCCGTTCTACCCCTCTCCCCAGCACGACGCGGGCTACGACGTGTCCGACTACGTCGACGTGGACCCGCGCTTCGGCTCGCTCGCCGACGCCGACGCTCTGCTTGCGAAGGCGCACTCCTTGGGCCTGAAGATCGTGGTCGACCTGGTGCCCAACCACACCTCGTCGGAGCACGCGTGGTTCCAGGCGGCCCTGCCTGCTGCGCCGGGCAGCCCGGAGCGGACGCGCTACCTGTTCCGCAAGGGCAAGGGCCGCGGCGGAATCAACCCGCCCAACAACTGGCAGTCGGTCTTCGGAGGCCCGGCCTGGACCCGCGTGCCCGACGGCGAGTGGTACCTCCACCTTTTCGACACCACCCAGCCCGACCTCGACTGGCGCAACCCCGAGGTGCCGGCGATGTTCGAGGACGTGCTGCGCTTCTGGCTCGACCGCGGCGTCGACGGCTTCCGCGTCGACGTGGCGCACGGGCTGTTCAAGGTGAAGAGCCTGCGCGACCAGCGCGACCTCGACGCCCCGGTCGCCACCTCCGCGGACGAGCACCGGGCCGAGGAGCACAAGGCGGCCGGCAGCCTGGTCCCGCAGCACCTCGGCGACGAACCGATGTGGGACCAGCCCGAGGTGCACGACGTCTACCGCGCCTGGCACCGGATCCTGGCCGAGTACGACGGCGACCGGATGGGCGTGGCCGAGGCCTGGACCCAGACCCCGGAGTCGATGGCGCGCTACGTCCGTCCCGACGAGCTGCAGCAGGCGTTCAACTTCTCCTGGCTGCTCGCCCCCTGGTCCGCCTCGGCGTTCGCCGACGTGATCACCGGCTCGCTCGCGGCGGTGGCACCGGTCGGTGCCGTCCCGACCTGGGTGCTGTCCAACCACGACGTGATCCGGCACCCGACGCGGTACGGCGGTGGGTCGGTCGGCGTGGCTCGGGCCCGCGCGGCGACGCTCGCGATGCTGGCGCTGCCCGGCTCGTCGTACCTCTACCAGGGCGAGGAGCTCGGCCTGGAGGAGATCGACGTGCCGCCGGAGTCCCGGCAGGACCCGGCCTGGTTCCGCACCGGCAAGCCCGGCCGCGACGGCTGCCGGGTGCCGCTGCCGTGGCGCGGCCGCCGCGCGCCGTACGGCTTCAGCACCGCCGGCGTCGAGCCATGGCTCCCGCAGCCGGACGACTGGGCGCCGCTGACCGTGGCGGCGCAGAAGAAGGACCCGGGCTCCACCTGGTCGTTCTACCGCGCGGCTCTGCGCGCGCGGCGGCGCTTCGTCGCGCTGACCGAGCCGGTCGAGCTGGTCACCGATCGCGCCACGGTGCTGGAGTTCCGGCGCGGCCCGCTCACCGTGGTGTGCAACTGCGGGAGCCGGCCGGTGCGACTGCCGGAGGGCGAGGTCGTCGTGGCCAGCGGCCCGCTCGACGGCAGCGGCCTGCTGCCGCCCGACACGGCGGTCTGGCTGGTCTGACCGTCGTCAGTCGAGATCGAGGGCGGCGTTGTAGCGCGACAGGCCGGAGACGAACTCGCGCAGGTCGTCCTCCGACCAGTCGCTGAGCCGCTCGTCGAGCCAGTGGCGGCGCTCGCTCAGGATCGCCTCCATCCGGAGCACGGCGTCGGCGCTGGCCGAGACCAGGGTCGCCCGGCCGTCGGCGGGATCGGGCGCCCGGTCGATCAGCCCCAGATCGGCGAGGTGCTGCACCTGTCGGCTGATCGCGCCCTTGTCGACGCCGAACCGCTCGGAGAGCACCGACGACCGCTGCGGACCGGAGGTGACCAGATAGGTCAGCATGAGGTACGACGCCGGCTGCAGGTCCTCGTGCACGGCCCGGGCGCGGTCGTGGATGACCCGGCGGACCCGGCGGATCAGGACCCCGACCTCCTGCTCGAGTCGGCCCAGCTCGTCAGCCCGCGACACCGACCGGCTCCTTCACGTCGCTCATCTCCGCCTCGTCGACGCGCTGGATGGTGGTCCGCAAGGGCACCTCGCGGATGAACAGCACGCACACCAGGGCCAGCATGGCGAACGGAGCGGCAATCAGGAAGAGGTGGCCGGTCGCTTCACCGAACGCGGACTCGTAGAGCGCGCGGACCGGAGCGGGCAGCGCCGACAGGACCGGGATCTCGCTGGTCTGGTGGCCAGCACCCGTCGCGCCGGTCGCGGCGAGGCCGGAGCTGACCGTGGTCGCGACCTGGTGGCTCAGGATCGCACCGAGCACGGAGACACCGATCGAGCCGCCGAGGCTGCGGAAGAACGACACCACCGAGCTGGCCGCGCCGAGGTCGGACTGGGCGCTGTTGTTCTGCACGGCGAGCACGAGGTTCTGCATCGCGGCGCCGAGCCCCAGCCCGAGCACGGCCATGTAGCCGCCCACCTGCCAGAGCGGGGTGGTGGAGTCGATCAGGCTGAGCAGCAGCAGCCCGGCGACGACGAGCACCATGCCGCCGACCAGGTAGCGCTTCCACAGCCCCGTACGGGTGATGATCCGGCCGGTCACCATGCTGGAGAGCATCAGACCTCCGACCATCGCGACCGTCATCAGGCCGGCCCGGGTGGGGCTCATCCCACGGGAGAGCTGGAAGTACTGGCTGAGGTAGACGGTGGCGCCGAACATCGCGATGCCGACCATCACCGAGGCGGCGGTGGCCAGGGCCGTGGTCCGGTCGCGGAAGAGGCGGAGCGGGATGATCGGCTCCAGGGCCACCCGGGCCTCGACGAAGACCGCGGCGGCCAGCACGACCAGCCCGACTGCGACCAGGCCGAGGCTGGTGGCCGAGCCCCAGGCGAACGAGGTGCCGGCCAGGCTGACCCAGACCAGCAGCAGGCTGACGCCCGACATGATCAGGACGGCGCCGAGGTAGTCGATGTGCACCTCACGCCGTACGACGGGCAGGTGCAGCGTCTTCTGGAGCAGGACGAACGCGGCGACCGCGACCGGGATGCCGACGAAGAAGCACCAGCGCCAGCCGAGACCGGGCGTGTCCACGATCAGCCCGCCGATGAGGGGTCCGCTGACCGTGGCGGTGGCGAAGACCGCGCCGATGTAGCCGGAGTAGCGGCCGCGCTCGCGGGGGGTGACCATGCTGGCGATCACGACCTGCACCAGCGCGGTCAGGCCGCCCACGCCGATGCCCTGCACGGCTCGGGCACCGATCAGGAAGCCCATGCTCGGTGCCATCCCGGCGGCCAGCGAGCCGGCCACGTAGATGACCAGCGCGGTCTGGACCAGCAGCTTCTTGCTGAACAGGTCTGCGAGCTTGCCCCAGATCGGGGTCGAGGCGGTCATCGTCAGCAGGGTTGCGACGACCACCCACGTGTAGCCGGTCTGGCTGCCATGCAGCGCCTCGACGATCCGGGGCAGGGCGTTGGAGACCACCGTGCTCGACAGCATGGCCACGAACATGGCCAGCAGCAGCCCGGACAGCGCCTCGAGCACCTCGCGGTGGGTCATCTGTCCGGCGGTCTCGGCCGAGGCGGCCGGCGCTGCGGCGAGTGATGACGGGGTGGACGGGGTTGGCACGGTTCGGTTCCTCACGCAGGACCTAAGGTTGTCGAAGGCAACTTTATTCCACCGAGACCCGCTCGCCCTCATCGAAGCCGAAATGCAGACAACCCGCAGGTGTGGCCCCCGATGGGAGCCCCTCGCGGCCGGACGTCTGGCCTCGATCACCTGCGGGCTGGGTGTCTGCGTTGGAATGCCAGCAACACTTCGGGCTGGCCGGTTGCTGCTAGACCGCAGCCACCTCACGCGTCCTTGAAGTATTCAACTCTGGACCACCTCCTTTCCCGTGTACGACGAAACGGTAACCCCTCACGCCAAGCGGCTCAACCGGAATTGCCGACATGTCTTCCGGCGTTGTCGTCTGCATGGAGCTCCAGCCGCGCCTCGTAGCCGTCCGCACGCCGCGTCGACCCCGCGGTGTGGTGCTGGTCCTGCATGGCGGCGCCACCCGGCGGGAGGCGGTTGCGGTGAGCCCGACCCAGCTCTCGGTGCTGCGGATGGTGCCGATCGCGCGACGAATCGCCCGAGCACGCGACCTGGCGGTCTTCCGCGTCCTGAACTCCCAGCGCGGCTGGGGCTCCGGCGACACGCCACTGGCGGACGTGCGTTGGGCACTCGGGCAGATCCGGGAACGGTACGGCGAGGTGCCGGTGGTCCTGGTCGGTCACTCCCTCGGAGGTCGGGCGGCCCTGCTGGCCGCCACCGAGCCGGGCGTGGTCGGCGCCGTCGCACTCAACGCCTACCTGCTCCCCGGCGACGAGTCGGTCGACCCGGCCGGTCGCCGGGTCCTCTTCGTGCACGGCACGGACGACCGGATCGCGTCGTACGCCCGGGTCCAGGCCGTTGCCGCGCGGCTGGCGCGTCGTACCGACGTCGAGCTGCGCACGGTGGAGGGCGGCAAGCACGCCATGCTGCGGCACGGCCGCACCTTCGACCGCGCGGCGGCCGACTTCGCAGTGGAGGTCCTCCCCGGCGGAGCGGAGGCTCGGTCAGCGGCCGACCGGGGTCAGCGGTAGCAGCACGGGCCGCAACCCGGCGGCCCCGGCCGCCTCGGCGGTGGCGGCGTACTCGGCGACCTGCTCGCGGTAGCTCAGCCGGAACGTCGAGCACTTGGAGTCTCCGGGATCGGTCATCTGCAGATGGGCGCAGCCACCCATGCACCCGGGCAGCGCGACACAGCTGCGACACCCCTCGTCGGTGAACGGGTCGTAGCGCAGCCACTTCAGGGCCCGGTCGTCCGGATCGCGCCACGAGCGGAGGTGACCGACCACCTCCTGGTGGTTGCCCACGGAGTCCCAGCACCGGTAGAGCTCGCCCCGCGCGCCGACGACCAGGTCGTTGGCGCGCACCGCGGTGCAGGGTGTCGAGACCGGCGAGGGAAGATCGGCGGACGCCAGGCCGCGGCGCCGTGCCTCGGCGAGGAACTCGCGCTCGACGCGGGCGAACTGCGGCAGCGTGTAGCAACCGGAGCGGTAGGACTCGCTGGGGGCGCCGATCCCCTCGTCGTAGGCGACTATCCGGCCCGGGGTCACCGACACGTGTCCGGAGAGGCCACGGTCCACGAGCTGGTCGAGCAGGCGGACGTACTCGTCGCTGTTGGAGGTGTCGAGGTTGACCCGGATCGAGATCGGCAGGAGGTCGGCACACGCGACGACGTTGTCGAGGATCACCTCGAAGGTCCCGCGGCCGCTGCGGAGCGGGCGCATCAGGTCGTGGGTCTCGGCCGGTCCGTCGAGGGTGATCTGGGCGCTACCGACCCGGCAGGCACGGAGCCGCTCGGCGGTGTCACGGGTCAGCAGGTAGCCGTTGGTCACGATCCTCGCCGTGTAGGCGACCTCAGCCGCGTCGCAGCGTTGCAGGAAGGCCTCGGAGAGCCGGTAGATCCGGTCCCTGCCCAGCAGCGGCTCACCGCCGAACCAGGTGACGTCGAACCGTCGGATCGTCGGCAGCTGTGCGTCGAGCACCTCGAGCAGCAGGCGCTCGGTCTCGTCGTCGAGCACCTCCGAAGGCTTCACCTGGAAGCAGTAGGGACAGTCGAAGTTGCAGCCGAGGCTGGTCACGATGGTCAGCCCGAACGACGTGCGGTCGGCCGTGCCGGAGCGGAAGCGGCGTTCCAGCAGCGCCAGCTCGTCGAGGTCGTCCTCGATGATCATCCGCCCGAGCGTCAGGTCGCGCAGCAGGTGCACGTCGGGGAAGGTGTCGCCGCCCGCCAGGAAGTGACGGGTCGCGGCCCAGTCGTCGGGGGTGAGGGCGAACACCTTCCCGGAGACGCCGTTGTAGACCCAGACCCGGGCCTCGCGCTCGACGACGACGTTGTAGCGCGACTCGCGGAGCCCCGACGGGCTGGGGGCCGTGGTCTCGGAGCTCATGGTCGCGGCGGACAGCTAGAACTTGTTGTGGCAGACGTACAACGGGTACAGCGGGCTGGCGCGGTCTCCCGCCGGCTTCGCGATGTAGGCCTCCTTCGCATCGTCGTACGGAAGGACCTCGATGTCATGCCCGGCGTTGGTGAGCAGCTCGGCAAGCTCCTGAAGAAAGCCCCGGACTTCGCCGAGAGAGTCGTCGTGGGCCGGAGGCACTCTGACGTACAGCTCGTACCGCTGCTCGGGGCCCTTGTCGGCCTTCGACTGCATCGCCGCCTGTGAGTCCTCTGGATTCTCGGCGGCATTCTCGTTGGACATGTGGACCCCCGTCCCTGACCCCCGGTCAGTCGCTCGTTACCCCTTAGAGTCCGCCTGCGGAGCGATCGGCGTCAAGGGAGAACCGTGGCCGATCCGGCGGCGTGGAGCTCGATGGTCGAGTCGAGGGCCTGCGCCAGCTCGTCGCGTGAGGTGATGACGAGCTTGCGGTAGACGGCACCGAGGTGGGTCTCGACCGTCTTGATTGTGACGAACAGGTCCTCGGCGATCTGTCGGTTGCTGCGGCCGCCCGCGGCCAGTCGCGCCACCTGCTGCTGGGCCGCAGTGAGCGATCTCGGCCCGCTGGTGCGGGCCCGCCGGGGTCGGCCGCCGGCCAGCACCAGCTCCTGCCGGGAGCGCTCCCGGAGGCGCTCCATGCCCATCTCCTCGGCCAGGTCGACGGCGCGGTAGAGCACGTCGCGCGCCTCGGAGACCCGGTCGACCCGGCGCAGCGCGGCGCCGTACGACGCCAGCACACGCACGATGACCGGGCGGCGTGGCGTCGACTCCGCGAGCTCGAGCGCCTCCGAGAGCAGGTCGACCGCGCGCCGGGAGGACTCGAGGGAGGCGCTCCGCCGCAGCGCCAGGGCCAGCCGGAAGTTCGGGCCGTACTCCCGGCGGATCGCGACCTCCCGGTCGGCCTCGCGGAGCGCGTTCTCGCGGTCACCCAGCTGCCCGTAGGCGTGGCTCGCGACCAGGTGCGGAGCGAGCTCCACCTCGATGGCGGTGACCGGACCATGGACGTCGTCGGAGAAGCCCTGCACTGCCAACATCTCCAGGGCACGGCCGGGCTCCCCGGCGACCAACGCACCCAGTGCCGGGTACACCGTGTCCTCACCGGTCCGGTCGGCCAGGAGCTCCGCAGCGGTGGCGTAGTCGCCCCTCTCATGGGCGACCGTGCCACGGATGAAACGGTGCCCCGCGGTGAACCGGGACATCTCGTGCTGGGCCGTGCGCTGCTCGACGAGAGCGATCGCCGACAGCACGTCGTCGAAGTCGCCCTTCGCCAACGCGCTCATGATGCGTCGATGCTCCAGCTCCGACTGCAGCACCGGGGCGGAGCCTCGAAGGCGGGAGACCGATGGCGCGACGCGTTCGAGGATCGCGTCGGCCTCCGCTATCTCGTCGTCGGCGAGGAAGGTCGCCGCCTCGATCGCAGCCCTCGCGTCCCACAGGGAGAGGCTCCCCTCGGGGACGCCGTCCAGGGCCGCCACGGCTCGCCGCAGGATCCCGACCAGGCGCTCGGTCGTGCCGTGCTGCATGGTGCGCTCGTAGATCGCGGCGATGACCAGCAGGTAACGGTCGATGTCCCGCTCCACGGGCAGGTCGTTCGCGTCGATCACCTGCAGATCGACGGGCAGCCCGAGACCGGGCTCGACGGCCATGAAGACGTTGACGAGCAGCTGGGCGCGTAGTCGCACCTCGGCCTCGCTGTCGGCGAACGGCTGAAGAGCCAGCACTGCGTGGTGCAGTCTGCCCAGCTCGACGTAGAGGCCGGCGTCGATGAGTACGTCGAAGAGCTCCGCGGCCGCGGTGAGCACGACCGGGCGGTCCTCGGAGTCCATCGCGGCCTGGAGGTGGGCGCGGGCCGCTGCGAGCCGCCCCAGTGCGTGCTCGGCACGGCCGAGGGCCACCAGGATCCGCGGCTGCTGCTCGGCCGGCGCCGGCTCCTCCAGAGCCCGGAGCAGGAGCTGGGTCGCCAAGGCGATGGAGCCGGCCTCGAGCGCTGCCTCACCCTCCTCGAGCAGGAACGCCGCCACCTCGGCGTCGCCCGAGCCCGGCGAGTTGACCAGGTGCAGCCCGACCGACTCCGGTGGCTCGCCGCTGAGCAGGAGCAGCCGCGCCGCGCGGGCGTGCAGCTCACCCTTCACGACGTCGGGAAGCTCGGCCTCGACCGCGGCGCGTAGCAGGGGGTGCAGGAACTCCACGGGGTCGCCGTGCTGCAGGATGCTGGCGACCTCGAGCCGGGACGCATGGTGGACCGCCGTCTCGTCGTCCTGCCGGGCCAGCTCCGCAGCCAGGTGCAGCGAGCAGCCGTCGCCCAGCACCGCCGCCGCCTGAGCCAGCAGCATGGCCTCGGGTCCGAGCTCGCCGAGCCGCCAGGCGACGGTGCGCCGCAGGGACAAGGTGCCCTTGCTGACGAAGGTCTGCCGGTTGGGCACGGAGTCCGTCTCGTACGGGCGGAGGAGCTCGTGGAGGTAGAACGCGTTGCCGCGCGAGACCTTCAGGCACTCGTCGACGAACGCTGGGCTCGGCGACTCACCGAGCTTCTCGGTCACGACCTCGGCCACGGCCTCGCGCGAGAGCGTCCCCGGCGAGAGCACCTCGCAGCCGGGCTGCGCTGCCATGGCGGCCAGCACGCGCTGGACCTCGGGATTCTCCACGGGGCGGCTGGCCACCAGCATCGCCACCGGCTGCACCGAGATGTCGGCCTGCACGTCGAGCAGGACCCGCAGGGACGCGCCGTCCGCCCAGTGCGCGTCGTCGATCGCCAGGACGACCGGGGACCGCTCGGCCAGCCACGCGACCAGCCACTGGCACCCGTAGTCGACCCCGTGGGCGAGGTCGGCGCCGGGCGTGAACAAGGGGATCGCGAACCGGGCCGCCCCTTCCAGGGCGTCGACGCCGCCGGCGTCCTCGACGGCCGGCCCCAACAGCCTGCGCAGCACTTCGAACGGCGCTGCCGAGGCCAGGTGCCGGGCCCGGACCACCCAGGTACGGGCGCCTCGCTCCCGGCCGCGCTGGACGGCGTACTCCACCAAGGTGCTCTTGCCGCGACCGGCTCGGCCCTCGAGCAGCAGGGAGGTGCCGCGGCCGTCCTGGAGGCGCGCGACGGCTGCGTCGATCGCAGCGATCTCCGCGGCACGTTCGTGCAGCCGGCTCGACATCTCCCACCCCCCTCGATGAGCGTCCCCTCGATGGTGGCACGCAGCGAGCTCCTCGGCCCGTTGCTTTTCTCAGGGTGCGGTCCACCGGCCCGCGCGAAACCTCAGGGTGGTGACCCTGACGACTCAACGGCCGCGCGCCCGGACTCTGGAAGACATGAACACCGATCCCGGTCACGCCACGTCCATCGCCGGCCTGCTGTCCCTGATGGCCAACCTCGTCGACCCTGCGTCGACGGAGGCCACCAGGACGTCCAGCGAGGCGCCCGCCCTGGAGCGCCGCGACCTCGTCGCGGCCCTGGAGCACGTCTCGCGCGGCTGGCTCTCGGTCCGCGAGGACGGTCACGGCTGGCTGCTGGTGCAGTTCGCTCCGGCCCCCGAGCCCGCGCCCGAGATCCGTCCGGCGACACCGAAGCCGCGGTTCGGCTCGGCCGAGCAGAAGGTCGCCTCGCTCACCGAGCGGGAGCGCGAGGTCCTCTGCCTGGTCGCCTCCGGCGCGACCAACTGCGCGATCGCCAGCCGGCTGTTCATCTCGCCGAAGACGGCGAGCGTCCACGTCTCCCACATCCTGGCCAAGCTGGGCGCGGAGACCCGCACCGAGGCCGCGGCGTACGCCCACGCCGCCGGGTTGGTGCAGCCCTGGGGGACCCTGAGGACCGCGGGAGGCGGCCTCGGGATGGGCGAGCGCCAGCTGGTGGGGGCGTGTCCGCACGGTCACGCCCCCACGCGGCGCGCACTCAGGCGACCGCGGACTCCTCCGGCGCCACGAACTGCGCGTTGTAGAGCCGCGCATAGGCGCCCTCGGCCGCGAGCAGGTCGTCGTGGTTGCCCTGCTCGACGATCGCGCCGTCCTCCATGACCAGGATCAGGTCGGCGTCGCGGATCGTGGAGAGGCGGTGCGCGATCACGAACGACGTGCGGTCCGTGCGCAGCGCCGCCATCGCGTGCTGCAGGAGCACCTCGGTGCGGGTGTCGACCGACGAGGTCGCCTCGTCGAGGATCAGCAGCTCGGGGTCGGACAGGAACGCCCGGGCGATCGTCACCAGCTGGCGCTCTCCCGCGGAGAGGTTGCTGCCCTCCTCGTCGATGTGGGTGTCGTAGCCGTCGGGCAGCGAGTGCACGAACCGGTCGACGTAGGTCGCCCGCGCGGCCTCGAGGATGTCGTCCTCGGTGGCGCCGGGCCGGCCGTAGGCGATGTTGTCGCGGATCGTGCCCTCGAACAGCCAGGTGTCCTGGAGCACCATCCCGATCTGCTCGCGCAGGGCCGACCGCGGCATCGACGCGATGTCGACACCGTCGAGCGTGATCCGGCCGCCGTTGACGTCGTAGAAGCGCATCACGAGGTTGACCAGGGTGGTCTTGCCCGCCCCGGTCGGCCCGACGATCGCGACGGTCTGCCCGGGCGCCGCGACCAGCGACAGGTCCTCGATCAGCGGCCGGGTCTGGTCGTAGGAGAAGTACACGTGCTCGAAGCGCACCTCGCCGTGCCGCTCGCCCGGCACCGCCGCCGTACCGGCCAGGTCGGTGTCCTGCTCCGGGGCGTCGAGGAGCTCGAAGACCCGCTCCGCGCTGGCGACACCGGACTGCAGGAGGTTGGTCATCGACGCGACCTGCGTCAATGGCTGCGTGAACTGGCGCGAGTACTGGATGAACGCCTGTACGTCGCCCAGCGAGATCGAGCCGTTGGCGACCTTGAGCCCGCCCAGGACCGCGATCACGACGTAGTTGAGGTTGCCGATGAACATCATCGTCGGCATGATCAGCC
>JAWWPM010000230.1:0-4821 GCA_033854915.1 Nocardioidaceae bacterium | reverse complement strand
GACCAGCGGTCCGGCGTCCCAGAGCGCGTTCACCGCGGTCTCCAGGCTTCCGGCGAGCACCGCCCGGCGCGCCGGCACGTCCTCGGGTACGACGGTCACGGCGGCCGCGGGCACGACGTACGCCGTCTGGTGCGGGTGCAGGCAGAAGACCGTGCGGCCGACCAGAGCCTCCACGCCCGCCTCGACGACGCCGACACTGAGGTAGCCGTACTTCACCGGACCCGGGAGCTCGCCCTCCTGGTGGGGCGCCCGCATCGCGTCGTACTGACCGACCGGCACCCCTCCACGGAACACCAGCGTCTCGGTGCCCCGGCTCACGGCGGACGCGACGGCCCGCACCAGTACCTCTCCCGGGCCGGGATCCTGCAGGTCGCTGATGCGGATCTCGCCGTACCCGGGCTCGCGCACCCAGAATGCGCGGGCCCGTCCCGTCACGTCGGCTCCCTCCACGTCGTGGGCCACCCGCCCGTCTGAACCGGCGCCGTCACGTCGTCGTATGTCTCGGTACCGGGGAATACGGAGGCACGGTGCGTCGGGTTCAGGTGGGTCCCATGACCGGGCTCGCGTGTGCCCTCGCGCTCCTGGCCGTCCTGACGCTCAGCGTAGGACTGCGCGGGCCCGCCGTCGCCGTCGGAGCCTGCTGCGCCGTCGTGACCTGCGGGTTCCTGCTCCGCGGGATGGCCGGCACCGGGCTCGACCGGCTCGGCGGGGCCAACCGCGTGACGCTGGTCCGGGCCACGCTGGTCGCCGGTGTGGCCGCGCTGGTGGTGCAGTCGATGACCGCCTCGGTGTCGCGGCCCCTCGTCGTGTCGATGAGCGTGGTCGCGCTGGTCCTCGACGGTGTCGACGGCTGGCTGGCGCGTCGCAACGGCGGCGTCACCCGGCTCGGGGCCGTCTTCGACAGGGAGACCGACGCGTTCCTGATCCTCGTACTGAGCGTGTACGTCGCTCCGGCGGCCGGCTGGTGGGTGCTCGCGATCGGTCTGGCCCGCTACGCGCTGCTGGCCGCCGCCCAGGTGTGGCGCTGGCTGGCGAACCCCACCCCGCCGCGACCCTGGGCCAAGGTGGTGGCCGCGGTCCAGGGTGTCGTGCTCGCCGTCGCCGCGTCCGAGGTGCTGCCCGAGGCGTGGTCGCGGGCGATGCTGCTCGTGGCACTGGCGCTGCTCGTGGAGTCGTTCGGCCACCAGGCCGGCGTGCTGTGGCGCCGCCGCCGCAACCAGGAGGCGCCGGCCCGGGCCGGCTGGCTGCGCCCGGTCGTCGACGTGCTCGCGGTCGGTCTGGTCTGGCTGGCGCTGGCGCTGCCCTCGCGACCCGACCTCGTGTCACCGAGCGCCCTGGTCGCGATCCCCCTCGAGCTGGTGGTCTTCCTGGCCCTGGCCCGGGTCCTGAGCACGATGTGGGGCCGGCTGCTGGCGGTGGCCGGCGGCCTGCTGCTGGCCGCCACGGTGCTGGTCACGGTGCTCGACCTCGGCTTCTACGAGGGGCTCGACCGGCCCTTCGACCCGCTCACCGACCCGAGCTACGTCGGCTCCGGCCTGGACCTGCTCCAGTCATCGCTCGGGCGGTTGGGCCAGGTGGTCGTGGTCCTCGCGATCGGGCTCGGCGTGGCCCTCGTGGTGCTGCTGTGCGTGTGGGCGACCCTGCGCACCCGGCGCGCGGTCCGTGCCAGTCCGGGGCCCTGGCTCCGGGTCACCGGAGTACTCATCCTGGCCTGGGCGCTGGCCGGGTTCGCCGGCGCGAGCGTGGACGGCGTACCTCTTGCCGGGGCTCCCGCCGCCTCGCTGCTGCGCGCGCAGGTCGACCAGGTGCGGGCCGACCTGCGCGACCGGGCGGAGTTCAACCAGGAGATGTCGCACGACGCCTATGCCCTCACCGCCGGCGACCAGCTGCTCACCCATCTGCGCGGCAAGGACGTCCTCCTGGTCTTCGTCGAGAGCTACGGCCGGGTCGCCGTCGAGGACTCCTGGTTCGCCCCCCAGGTCGACCGGACCCTCGGCCGGGTCACCCAGCAGCTCGGTGCGGCGGGCTTCGGCGCCCGCAGCGGCTTCCTCCGCTCCCCCACGTTCGGCGGCATCAGCTGGCTGGCGCACTCCACCACCCAGACCGGGCTGTGGATCGACTCCCAGCAGCGCTACGACGAGGTGCTCTCCGGTGACCGGTTCACCCTCAGCCAGGCGTTCGGCCGGGCGGGGTGGCGCACCGTCGGCGACGTACCTTCCGACGTCGCCGGCTGGCCCGAGGGCAAGCGCTTCTACCGCTATGACCAGCTGTACGGTGCCTCGGACGTCGGCTACCGCGGCCCCCGCTTCAGCTACGCCCGGGTGCCGGACCAGTACACCTTCAAGGCGTTCGCCCAGCGAGAGCTGGGGCCCGGGCCTCGACGCCCGGTGATGGCCGAGATCGACCTCGACTCCAGCCACACCCCGTGGACGCCGCTGCCGCACATCGTGCCCTGGCACAGTCTCGGCGACGGCTCGATCTATCACGGGATGACGGAGTCGCACGCCTCCCTGATGCAGATGTTCGCCGAGCGCGGCGACACCCAGGGCGACTACGCCAAGTCGATCCGCTACTCCCTGCACTCGCTGGTCTCCTTCGTCCGGCACGCCCATGACCCCCGTCTGGTGATGGTGGTGCTCGGCGACCACCAGCCCAACAGCGTGGTCAGCGGTCTCGGCGCCTCGCACGACGTACCGATCTCCTTGATCGCCCACGACCCGGCGGTGCTCGACCGGATCTCGGGCTGGGGCTGGACTCCGGGCATGCTGCCGGACCCGCACGCGCCGGTGCTGCGGATGGACCGCTTCCGCGACCACTTCCTGGCGGCGTTCGGCTCGCAGCAGACCCGTCCCTGACCGAACCGATCGGTCCGCTGCCTCGTGTCACCTCACGAGGGCCCAGTCCGGGGCCCCGGATCGGAGAGAAGTCATGACCGTCCGTCTGCTCGCCGCCGCGGCTGTCCTCGTCTCGGCGTACGTCCACCTTCACCTCTGGCTGGACGGGTTCCGGCACGACAACGTGATCGGCCCCCTGTTCCTCGTCAACGTCGTCGCCGGCGTCGGCATCGCGGTGCTGCTCGTCACCTGGCGCAGCTGGATCGCCCCGTTCCTCGCGTTCGGCTTCGGCGCCTCCACCCTCGGGGGTTTCGTGATCGCGGCCCAGTGGGGGCTGTTCGGCGACCACGAGAAGTGGCAGGGCCCCTACGTGTGGACCGCCACCGCGGCCGAGGCCGTCGCGATCGTCGCGGGCCTCTACCTCCTCGCGGCCGAGCGGCGTACGGCGCCGGTCCCCGAGCGCGACAAGGTCCACTCCCACTGACGCACCACGACGGCCGACACCAGCCGCGTCCGCGCGGTTACGTGGCCCCCCGCGGGACTGCGCGGACGTCCGTGGCTCGTGTCGGACCGACTCCTCAGAGGTCGAGCTCGAGCGCGGGCGGCCCGCCCACGTGGACCACCGTGACCGAGGTGATGTTGCCCGCCAGCGCGGAGGTCGCGGCCGAGAGGTGCATGGTCTTGCCGGGCAGACCGGTCCACGTCGCCACCCGCAGCGAGCGGCCGTCGGCGGTGTGCACCACCAGGGCATAGTCACCGCCCTCGTAGGGCAGTGCGCCGCCCGGTCGCGGGTAGCTGCAGGTCAGGTCGAGCTTCGTGCCCCAGGCCACCGAGGTGAGCGCGACGTTGGCCGACATCGGGTCGTTGCCGATCCGGGTCATCGCGTGGCCTACGGGTGCCACCGCGACCGGCGTGGTCGGGTCCGGCTGGTCGAGGGCGACGGCACCTCCGACGCCGATCGCGGCGGCCACGGCGGCCGCAGCGCCGGCGATGAGCCAGGTGCGGCGGTGCTGCTGACGTCGTACGGCGCGGCTCAGGCGCGGCAGGAGGGTGTCAGGGACCGGTTCGATCGCGGGCCCCTCGAACACGTCGGCGTCGAGGCGCCCGAGCAGGCCGGGCAGTCCGGCGAGGTTGCGCACCGCCAGCGAGCACACGTCGCAGCCGGGCAGGTGTGCCTCGAACTCCTTGCGCTCGGCCGGCGACAGCGAGCCGAGGACGTAGGCGGCGTCGTCCATCGCGAACGCGCAGCGGATCGGCGTGACACTCATGCGACGACTCCCATCTCCTCGAGCGCGAGCCGGAGCGCGTGCAGGGCGTAGTGGGTCCGCGACTTCACGGTCCCCTCGGGAATGCCGAGCCGACGCGCAGCCTCGGCGACCGGGCGGCCCTTGAAGTAGGTCTCCTGGAGCACCGCACGGTGCTCGGGTGAGAGCTGGGTGACCGCGTCGGCGACGATCCAGGTCATCAGCATCTGGTCGTTGCTGTCCTCGGTGGTGGCGGGCTCGGGGAGCTCGCCCATCGCGATCTCGGAGCGGTAGCGCTTCGTGCGCGACTCGTCGATGACGATGTTGCGGGCGACGGTGAACAGCCAGGCCCGCACCGAGCCCTGTGACTCGTCGAGCAGGGAGGCGTTGCGCCAGGCGCGCAAGAGCGTCTCCTGGCACACGTCCTCGGCGCGGACGCGGTCGTGGTTGGTCAGGCGCAGGCAGTGACCCCACAGGGCGCCGGCGTGCTCGTCGTGGAGTCGTTGCATCACGACGTCCGGGCTCTCAGCCATCACACCTCCCCACACACGAGTTATACGGCGCCGGTCGGGATTCGGTTCGATCATCCCTCGCGGGTGCAACGAAACCTTCGTCGGGATCCCCGGCTGGCCGGGGATCCCGTCACTTGTCAGGTGTTGCAACCCCTGACAAGTGATGGGAGTCGCCCCACGGTGTGACGCGTGGGGTTGGTGAGATCGGCTTCCCGTGGCGGTCGGCTGCGG
>JAWWPM010000229.1:0-2969 GCA_033854915.1 Nocardioidaceae bacterium | reverse complement strand
AAGGGCCCCAAGATCATCATCCAGAAGTACAAGAACAAGACCGGCTACAAGAAGCGCCAGGGTCACCGTCAGAAGTACACCCAGGTCAAGGTCACCGACATCTCCCTCTGAGCCCCGGCTCGACACGGCACGAAGGACTGAACTCATGGCACACAAGAAGGGTGCAGCCTCGACCAAGAACGGTCGGGACTCCAACTCCCAGCGCCTCGGCGTGAAGCGGTACGGCGGTCAGCTGGTCAACGCCGGCGAGATCATCGTCCGCCAGCGCGGCACCCACTTCCACCCGGGCACCGGCGTGGGCCGTGGCGGCGACGACACGCTGTTCGCCCTGATCGCGGGAAACGTGGAGTTCGGCACGCGTCGCGGGCGCCGCGTCATCAACATCGTCCCGTCGGAGTAAGTCTCCGCGGACCACTCGAAGGGCGTCCCCGGCCTCGGGGCCGCCCTTCGTCCATTTGATCTCGACAAGCTCGATCGGCGGTTTGATTCATCATGGCGGTTCCGACGTTCGTCGACCGGGTGACGTTGCACGTCGCCGCGGGGCGGGGCGGCAACGGCGTCGCCTCGGTCCATCGTGAGAAGTTCAAGCCGCTGGGCGGTCCCGACGGGGGCAACGGCGGCCCGGGCGGCTCGATCATCCTCCGGGTCGATCCCGACGTGACCACGCTCCTGGACTACCACCACAGCTCGCGCCGCGTCGCCGAGCACGGCGGTCACGGTGCGGGCGCCCACAAGAACGGCTCCCACGGCGGCGACCTCGTGCTGCCGGTGCCCGACGGCACGGTGGTCTCGCGGATCGGCGGCGAGGTGCTCGCCGACCTGGTCGGCGCCGGTACCGAGCTGGTGATCGCCCAGGGCGGCCGTGGCGGCCTCGGCAACGCCGCGCTGGCCAGCTCCAAGCGCAAGGCGCCCGGCTTCGCCCTGCTCGGCGAGCCCGGCGACGAGCTCGACATCAGCCTCGAGCTCAAGGTGGTCGCCGACATCGGCCTGGTCGGCTATCCCAGCGCCGGGAAGTCCAGCCTGATCGCCGCGATCTCGCGGGCCCGGCCCAAGATCGCCGACTACCCCTTCACCACGCTGGTCCCCAACCTCGGTGTGGTCACCGGCGGCGAGACGACGTTCACCGTCGCCGACGTGCCCGGGCTGATCGAGGGCGCCAGCGAGGGCCGCGGCCTCGGCCACGAGTTCCTCCGGCACGTCGAGCGCTGTGCTGCGATCGTCCACGTCGTCGACATGATCACCATCGAGCCCGGGCGCAACCCCGAGGACGACCTGGCCGTCATCGAGCACGAGCTGGCGTCGTACGGCGGGCTCGAGGACCGTCCGCGGCTGGTGGCGCTGAACAAGATCGACGTCCCCGACGGCCGCGAGATGGCCGAGATGGTGCGGGCCGATCTCGAGAGCCGGGGCCACCGCGTGTTCGCGGTCAGCGCCGCCTCGGGCGAGGGTCTGCGCGAGCTCACCTTCGCGATGGCCGAGATCGTGCTGGCGGACCGGGCCACGCGCACGCACGCAGCCGCCGAGCGGATCGTGCTCCGGCCGCCCGCGGTGGACGGCGGGGGCGACTTCTCGGTGACCCGGTCGCCCGAGGGCTGGCGGGTGCGCGGCACCAAGCCCGAGCGCTGGGTGCGGCAGACCGACTTCAGCAACGACGAGGCGGTGGGCTTCCTGGCCGACCGGCTCAACCGGCTCGGTGTCGAGGCGAAGCTGGTACAGCTCGGCGCGGTCGAGGGCGACGACGTGCTGATCGGCGACCCCGACAACGCCGTGGTCTTCGACTTCAAGCCGGGCATCGATGCGGGTGTGGAGCTGCTCAGCCGCCGTGGCGAGGACCAGCGCTTCGAGGAGTCGCGTCCCGCCGCTGCCCGGCGCCGGGCGATCCAGGAGGCGATGCCGGAGCGTGCCGAGACCGAGACCCGGGCCGACGTGGCCCGCAGGCTCGACCGGGCCGGCCACGGGGGGCCGATCAGCTACGAGATCGGGTCGGCCGACGATCCCGACCGGGTCGAGAGCGACCCGGACGCATGAGCCCGGACGCATGACCCCGGCAGGCGGCGACGGGGTCGACCGGGCACGTCCGCAGGTGCGCGCTGCGCGCCGGGTCGTGGTCAAGGTCGGTTCGTCGAGCCTGACCACCACCGTCGGTGGCATCGACCCCGAGCGGGTCCGCCGGCTCGTTGCGGCCCTCGCTGGGACCCGTGCCCGCGGGGTCGAGGTCGTGCTGGTCTCGTCCGGTGCGATCGCGGCCGGGCTGGCGCCGCTGGGGATGGCTCGGCGCCCGCGGGCGTTGCCCGCGCAGCAGGCCGCGGCCGCGGTCGGCCAGGGGTTGCTGGTGCACCGCTACACCGAGGAGCTGGCCGGCCACGGCCTGGTGGCGGGCCAGGTGCTGCTGACCGTCGACGACGTCACACGTCGTACGCACTACCGCAACGCCCACCAGACTCTCGCCAAGCTCCTCGAGCTCGGCGTGCTCCCGATCGTCAACGAGAACGACACGGTGGCCACCAGCGAGATCCGGTTCGGTGACAACGACCGGCTCGCGGCCCTTGTCGCCCACCTCGTCCATGCCGACCTGCTGGTCCTGCTCAGCGACGTCGACGGCCTGTACGACGCCCACCCGGCCGCCGAGGGCAGCTCCCTGGTCTCCGTCGTGGCCCTGGCCGACGACCTCACCGCGGTGCGGGTCGGCCGGTCGAGCGGAGAGGGCATCGGCACCGGCGGGATGCGGACCAAGCTGGACGCGGCCCGGATCGCCACCGGTGCGGGGATCCCGGTCGTGCTGGCCGCGGCCGAGCGCGCCGACGAGGCCCTGGCCGGAGCACCGGTCGGCACCTTCTTCCACGCCGAGGCCCGTCGGCGCCCCACCCGGCTGCTCTGGCTGGCCCACGCCACCGAACCCCAGGGCGTGCTGCTCCTCGACGCGGGCGCGGTCCGCGCGGTCACCGAGCGCCGGGCCTCCCTGCTGGCGG
>JAWWPM010000228.1:0-10013 GCA_033854915.1 Nocardioidaceae bacterium | reverse complement strand
GCCGATCGCCAGCGCGATCAGCTCCTTGCTCCGGGTGTCGAGGGCACCCTCCTCGAACGCCGCGTGGTGCAGCTCCGCGAAGCCCTTGTAGACCTCGGGCACCGCCCTGCGCAGCTCGCGGTGGAGCGGCGACAGCTCATCGAGAACGGCGCGCCCGTGCGAGATGTGAGATGACATCGGTGCCTCCTGGGTCGTCGTACCAAGGACGCTAGGCCGGGCCGGACGACCGCGGGAGAGCCGATGGTCCTCTCGCTCAGACGATGGTCACCGGGTGCCGGACGACGGCGTCGAAGAAGTAGCCGTTGTCGTTGTACGGCGTGACCAACGGCTGCTGGCGGCCCCGCACGTCGGTGGCGCGGGCCATCACCACGTGACTGCCGCGGGTCGGTGCGTGCCAGGGGAACGCCCACTGGGTCCAGGCCTCGCGGTGCCCGCCGCGGCGGATCTGCGCGCGCTCCCAGGTCGCACCGCCGTCGGTGCTCACGTCGACGTGGTCGATCGGCCCGGCTCCGCTCCACGACCGCCCGGTCAGGGTGACCACCTGCCGCTTGGGCAGCGTCGCGCCCCAAGCCAGCTCCAGGGCCGAACGCACCGGGTTGACGGTCAGCGGCGGGCTGTCGGGCGGGTAGCTCCCACCGGTCAGGCGGTACCAGAGGGTGTTCCACGGCGAGGTCTGCTCGGTCGCGGAGACCTCGAGCGAGCCGAGCCACTTGATGCTGGCGATGCCGACCCAGCCGGGCAGCACCAGCCGGATCGGGAAGCCGTGGTCGGGCAGCAGGTCGCGCCCGTCGGCACCCCACACCAGCAGCGCGTCGTCCAGTGCCTTGGCGACCGGGAACGGCCGCCGGACCGGGCCGTAGTCGACCCCGCCGGTCACGTAGCTGTTGTCGAGCCCGGTCGCCATCACCGAGACAGCGCGCGGGTCGAGCCCGACCCGCTCGAGCACCGTCGCCAGCCGGACGCCCTCCCAGGCGACCGCCCCCACGGCACCCAGCTTCCACTGGGTGCCCGGCGCAGGCGTGCCCTGCTGCGACCCGAAGAACGACCGGCCGTTGCCGGTGCACTCGTGGATCGTCGTCAGCCGGGTCACGGGCAGGGAGCGGAGGTCGGCGTACGACAGCGAGAGCGCCTGGTCCGGCGTACGCGCCGTGGCCAGCCCGTCACCGAAGATCCGCAGCACGTAGGTCGACGCGTCGATGGTCGGCGTCGCGGTGTGGTCGCGCACGAAGAGCCGCTCGGGGCTGGTGAGGTACTGCTCCGGCGAGACGGAGTCCCACCGCATCTCGGCGTTGGTGCCGTAGTCGTAGAACCACTGTGCCGGCAGGGGTTTCAAGATGGCGGGGGCACCGGCGACGGCGCGCTGGGCAAGGCCCGGGAAGGCGAGCAGACCGGTGCCGGCGGCCGCGGCCGCGAGCAACCCACGGCGGGAAGGACGAAGGACGGGCAGGGTCATGCCCGGAGATTAACACAACAAAGTCGGTAGACTTACTACACCTAGAGGGGGGTTCCGTCCGTCACTTCTTGGCGGCGGTCTTCTTCGCCGGTGACTTCCGGGCGGTCTTCTTCGCGGTCTTCTTGGCGGTCTTCTTGGCGGTCTTCTTGGCGGTCTTCTTGGCTGGGCCGCGCTCGCGCCGGTCGGCAAGCAGCTCGGCGGCCCGCTCGATGGTGATCTTCTCGACGGAGTCGTCCTTGCGCAGGGTCGCGTTGTACTCACCGTCGGTGACGTACTCACCGAACCGGCCGGACTTCACCACCACGGGCTGGCCCGACACCGGGTCGGGTCCGAGCTCCTTCAGCGGCGGCGCCGCGGCCGCACGGCCGCGCTGCTTGGGCTGGGCGTAGATCGCCAGCGCCTCGTCGAGGGTGACCGTGAACAGCTGCTCCTCCGAGGTCAGCGATCGCGAGTCGGTGCCCTTCTTGAGGTAGGGCCCGTAGCGACCGTTCTGGGCGGTGATCTCGACGCCGTCGGCGTCGGTGCCGACCACTCGCGGCAGCGAGAGCAGCTTCACGGCGTCCTCGATCGTCACCGTGTCCAGCGACATGGACGCGAACAGCGAGCCCGTGCGGGGCTTGGCGCTCTTGGGTGCGTCCTCCGGCAGCGCCTCGGTGACGTAGGGGCCGTAGCGGCCGTTCTTCGCCACGACCTCCAGCCCGGTCTCGGGATGGCGACCCAGCGGCGTCTCCTCGCCGGCCGGGTTGGCAAGCAGCTCGCGGGCCTTGGCCAGGGTCAGCTCGTCGGGCGGCAGGTCGTCGGGCACGTTCGCGCGGACGGCGGCACCGTCGCCGTCGCCCTCGCCGTCACCCGATGGGCCGGTCGATGCACCGGGGCCCTCGAGGTAGGGACCGTAGCGGCCCACTCGCAGCACGATCCCGCTGTCGGGTCCGCCGACCGGGAAGGTCGCCAGCTCCTTGGCATCGATCTCACCGAGCTCGTTGACCAGCTGGTGCAGACCCACCACGCGGTCGGAGCCGAAGTAGAACTCGCCGAGCTCGGTGACCCGGTCGGCCCGACCGCCGGCGATGTTGTCGAGCACGTCCTCCATGCCGGCGGTGAACTCGTAGCTGATCTGCCGCGGGAAGTGCTCCTCCAGCAGGCGGACGACGGAGAAGGCGATCCACGCGGGCACCAGCGCGGTGCCCTTCTTGTAGACGTAGCCGCGGGCCAGGATCGTGCCGATGATCGAGGCGTACGTCGATGGCCGGCCGATCTCGCGCTCCTCGAGCTCCTTGATCAAGGTCGCCTCGGTGTATCGCGCCGGCGGCTTGGTCTCGTGGCCGTTCGCGGTCAGCGAGGCGGCCGAGACGGGGTCGCCCTGGGCCAGGTCGGGCAGCGGCGTCTCCTGGTCGTCGGTGCGCTTCCCGCCCTCGGTGCCCTCGACGTAGGCCTTGAGGAAGCCGTGGAAGGTGATCACCCGACCGCTCGCGGAGAACACCACGTCGCGGCCGTCGTCGGCCACGCCACCGATCCGGATGGTGACCGAGTGGCCGATGGCGTCCTTCATCTGGGAGGCGACGGTGCGCATCCAGATCAGCTCGTAGAGGCGGAACTGCTCGCCGGACAGGCCGGTCTCGGCCGGGGTGCGGAAGCGCTCGCCGGAGGGGCGGATCGCCTCGTGCGCCTCCTGGGCGTTCTTGACCTTGGAGGCGTAGGTGCGGGGCGCGTCGGGCAGGTACTCCGCGCCGTACAGCTCACGGACCTGCGACCGGGCGGCGTTGATCGCCGTGCCCGACAGGGTCGTGGAGTCGGTGCGCATGTAGGTGATGAACCCGTTCTCGTACAGGCGCTGGGCCACCGACATGGTGCCCGAGGCGCTCATGCCGAGCTTGCGGCTGGCCTCCTGCTGGAGCGTCGTGGTGCGGAACGGCGCGTAGGGCGAGCGGCGGTAGGGCTTGGACTCCACCGACCGCACGTCGTACGACGTGTCGCGCAGCGAGGCGACCAGCGCCTCGGCCGAGTTGCGGTCGAGGTGGACCCTGTCGCCGGCGCGCTTGTCCTTCAGCTCGCCGTCGGTGCCGAAGTCGGCGCCGCTGGCCACCCGGGCGGCGTCGATCGAGTGCAGCTTGGCCGGGAACATCCGGGGCTCCTTGCCGGAGCCGGCGTCGAAGGTGCCCTCGAGGTCCCAGTACGACGCGACGCGGAACGCGATCCGCTCCCGCTCGCGGTCGACGACCAGCCGGGTCGCCACCGACTGCACGCGGCCGGCGGACAGGCCGGACATGACCTTCTTCCACAGCACCGGCGAGACCTCGTAGCCGTAGAGGCGGTCGAGGATCCGGCGCGCCTCCTGGGCCTCGACGAGGTCGTCGTTGATCTCGCGGGGGTTGGCGACGGCCTCGAGGATCGCCGCCTTGGTGATCTCGTGGAAGACCATCCGGTGCACCGGGATGCCCTTGGGCTTGAGCTCGTCGAGGAGGTGCCAGGCGATCGCCTCGCCCTCGCGGTCCTCGTCGGTGGCGAGGTAGAGCTCGTCGGCGTCCTTGAGCAGGCTCTTCAGCTTGGCGATGTGGCTCTTCTTGTCGCGCGGCACCACGTAGTACGGCGTGAAGCCGTTGTCGACGTCGACCGCGAGGCGGCCCCACGGCTTGTCCTTGATCTTCGCGGGGGTGTCCGCGGCGGAGTTGGGCAGGTCGCGGATGTGGCCGATCGACGACTCGACCACGTAGTCCTTGCCGAGGTAGCCGCCGATGGTGCGCGCCTTGGCGGGCGACTCGACGATCACCAACTTGTGTGCCACTAGAGCTCGCTTCTCCTGCCGTCTCGGGTGAGCCACGGGGCTCACGGCGGCTCACGGTAGCGCGAGAGGCGAAACATCGGAGAACCGGTTCACCAACTCCGGCACCCCGCCCTTCGGGCGGATCGGCCCGCCGGCCGGGCGTGTCGGCCCAACCTGCAGGCCAGCTCGGGGTCGCGATCGCCCGGGGAGCAGCAGGCCGTACGGCGTCCTCAGGCACCGAAGACGGACATCACCCGCTCGGCCGTGCGGTGCGCGATGTCGTATCCGTCGACCATCGCGCGCCGGTAGTGGAGGCCCGACCAGATGCGGGCGTGGAACGCGTCGAACTCCAGCTCCGACAGGTGCGCGTAGGTCCGTGGCGTCGCGGAGTTCACGGACCGCAGCTCGAGCCTCGTGTCCTCACCGAGCGTCCGCCGGATGATCTCGACGGCCGGACCGGTCAGTCCGGCGTGACCGCTCACGTAGTCCGAGTAGTTCGGGTTCGGCACCAGCGGCGTCCATCCGGCCTCGATGGCCGTGTCCGGGTTGCCGTCGGCGTCGGCCCCGGCGATGGCCTGGCTGGGTCGCCAGAACCCCACGTCGCGCTTGAGTCCCCAGACCCGGATGGCGGAGTCCGTCATCGCACCGTGGATCATCGCGAACATCCGGGCTGTTGCCAGCAGGCCGATCGGATGCGCCTCGAGGTAGCGGATCAGCGCGTCGCTGACCATCGTGGCCGAGTTGCTGTTGAAGAACTGGGCGGTGGCGGTCTGAGCGGCCGTGCGCTCCAGGGAGGACGCACCGCCGAGCCGGCGCACCTCGTCGTACTCGGCCGCGTAGGCGGCCGATGCGAGGGCGAACGGTCCGGCGACCGGCACCGGCGTGCTCAGGAAGAGCGGCCGGAGCGAGCCCAGCCAGGGCGCCAGCATGTCCGCGGCAGGCGGGTTGGGTTGCCACACGCCCGGCCCGGCCGTCTTGCCGTAGTGGATCGACGGGTCGAGGTAGTGGTCGCCGACGCGACTGGCGAGCAGGTCCGCAGCGGCGCGCGCGCCGATCCGCGCTCCCTTGGCGCGCCTGGTTGGGTTGGTCCCGGCGAGGCTGGTCGCGAGATCGGCCGCCAACGGTGCGGCCGAGCCGGGGTAGTAGTGCACGAGGACGTCGTGGGCAGCGGTCGCGACGGCGGCCGTCTCGGAGCTGGCTCCGACGTGGGCCGATCGCGTCGCGGCACGGTGCATCGCCACCGATACGAACCCGAGGACGGGCACGCCCACGGGGATCGGAGTCGCGGTGTCGACATAGACGGTGCGGAACACGATCCGCTCCCAGTCCAGGACGACCTGGGGGCTCTCGGAGGAGCAGCCGTCCGTACCGGGCGCCTCCGCGGCCCGTGCCTCCGGGACCAGCGCGGCGGCGGCGGCACCTGCGACGGTGCCGAGGGTGACCGAGCGACGGGTGAGCAACATGGAAACCTCCAAGGGGCTGACGTTCGAGACAACCTGTCCAGAACGACGACCCCTGAGTGACCATTCGCGTTCCCGCGAATGTCTCGAGGCGTCCACGCAGTGGGTGCGGCAACTCAGTCGTGCGCCTACCCGGCGAGCAGGTAGCCCTCCGCGACGAGCTCGCGCACAACCGGGAGGTAGGTCGTCCGGAGGTCTCCGGAGTCGCGGTCGAGGAGGGTGGCGAGGGCATCGAGGATCCGCCCGACGGAGAGCTCGCCGTCGCAGGCACCGACCAGCGCGGCCTCCACGGTGTCGACGCGGCGGGCGCGGCGCAGGCCGGTCTGCTGACGCAGCACGATCGTCTCCGGGTGCTCGGCACCAGGGGCTCCGACGGTCTCCTGCTGCACGTCGGGGCGCGAGACGAGGTGGTCGTCGGCGCTCACCTCGACCCGGGCGGCGTCGCCCCACTCCCGGACGGCCGTCGCGATCGGCTGCTCGACCGCGTGCGGCCAGTCGAGCAGCTCCCGGGCCCTTGTGTCGGCCGGCTTCCCTCGACGCAGGTTGATCCAGCCGAAGCCGATCCCCTCGATGCCCTCGCGCTCGAACCAGCCCAGCCACGCGTCGTACGCCTGGAGGTAGGTGGGGGTGCCGTGCCGGCCGGCGTCTCGCAGCCAGAGCTCGACGTACGACGCCGGGTCGAGCACCTCGCGCTGCACCACGAGAGCGTCGCAGTCGGGGCCGAGCCACTCGGCCAGGCGCTCGTCCCACGGCCGGTCGGCGGCGATCGCCCAGTTGGCCAGGATCTGGCACCAGCCGCCCTCGGCCAGGTGGGCGGGGGCACCGCGGACGATCGCCTCGACGACCTCGTCGCCGGGCAGGCCGGAGTCGCGGTAGACGAGGCGCTCGGTGGTGGCCGGCGAGATCACGAACGGCGGGTTGGTGGTGACCAGGTCGAACTCCTCGTCCGCGACCGGCTCCCACAGAGACCCGTCGCGCAGGTCGAGCCGGACGCCGTTGAGGGCGGCGTTGAACGCGGTGATGTGGAGAGCCCGCCGGTTGACGTCGGTCGCCACGACCGTGTCGGCGTGGGCGGAGAGGTGCAGCGCCTGCACACCGCAGCCGGTGCCCAGGTCGAGCGCCCGGCCGACCCGGTCCCGGATCGTGAGCTGGGCCAGGGAGGTCGACGCGGGGCTGACGCCGAGGACGTGGTCGGGCGCGACCCGGATCAGCTGGCCGTCGAGCCCCGGCGTCAGGTCGCTGACCACCCACCAGTCGTGATCGTCGTCGGCATAGGGCCGGCAGTCGAGCAGTGCCCGCACCTCCCCTCCGGAGGCGACGAGCATGCCTCCCGCGACCAGCGCGTCGACGAGGCCGGGCAGCGCGCGGTCCGCGTGGGCGCGGTCGACGTCGGTCTGCAGCAGGAAGAGCCGGGACAGGGTCGCAAGCGGCGAGCCGTCCGTCGTACGACGCAGGGCCGGGGTGGTCTCGTTGCGGTGCAGGGCGTCGTGGGCGCGGCTGCCGAGCAGCCGCCCGACCGCGTCGAACGTGAACTCGGCCCGGGCCAGGGCATCGCGGAGGCGCGGCGCGAGGTCGGGCCCGGGGAGGCCGGTCGGGGTCTGCTGAGGCATACCGCCATCGTGGCACCGGAGCAGATCCCGGCCGAGGGTGCCCCGGACGCCCGCGTTGCTGCTTCAATCGGCGCATGGCTCGTGTGGTCCGCCCTCTGCTCGCCGCCGCCGCGTGCGTCGTACTCCTGGCCGCCGGGGCCCCGGCGGACGCCACCTTCGGGCCCGGCTCGGGATCCGGGGCGGGCGACACGTCGGCGCGACCGGGGTTCGTGCGCGGGCAGATCACGTTCACCAAGGACCCCGCGCACCCGTGGCACAGCACGGTGTCGTGGGACGTCCGGCGGCAGCGCGGCGACGGGACCTGGCGGAGCCTGACCCACGACTCGTGGCGGGCGGGCTCCGGGTTCGGCGGCCCCGGCACCGAGAACACCTGCGCCAAGGGCGAAGGCTGGCTGCCGAACGGGCGCTACTCGGTGCTGCAGTACGACGACTACCACGGCACCCTGATCCACGGCCGGGCCTTCCGGCTCTCCGACAAGCGCTGCCCGAACGGCACGTTGCGCGAGGACCTGTTCCTGCACACCGAGGCCGGTGCCGCCAACACCCAGTGCGCCGACGGGCCGGGCGACCAGATCTGTCGGTGGGAGTTCCCCACGGTCAACGACTACACCTCCCACGGCTGCATCAAGCTCTCGCCGGCCGCGATCCTGGCCCTCACCCGGGACTACCACCGCTACTTCCGCCCCGGCATCCGCTACCCCCTGACGAAGGTCAGCCTCCTCGTGCGCTGAGCCGGCGAAATGACGGGCGGCCCGCCCGGATCTCTCCGGACGGGCCGCGCGTCCTGGTGCGTGGGCGAGACCCGGTCAGACCGGAGTCTCGAACTGCTGGGTCGGCGCCACCTCGTCGTGCGGCGTGCCGGGCTCCGACGCCGGGGCCGGCGCGGCCGGGGTGCCGGAGTCGTCGTCGCCGAGCACGACCTCACGCTGCTTGGACATGTAGATCGACACCACGATGATCGCCGCGGCGACCAGGGCGATGATGATCCGCAGCGTGTTGTTCTTGTCCGGGCCGACGCTGAGCGAGACCACCGCACTGGCGATCAACAGCGAGACCAGGTTCATCACCTTGATCAGCGGGTTGATCGCGGGGCCGGCGGTGTCCTTGAACGGGTCACCGACGGTGTCACCGATGATCGTCGCCTCGTGGGCGGCCGATCCCTTCCCGCCGTGGTTGCCGTCCTCGACGATCTTCTTGGCGTTGTCCCAGGCGCCACCGGAGTTGGCCAGGAAGACCGCCATCAGGGTGCCGGTGCCGATCGCGCCCGCCAGGAAGCCGGCCAGTGCAGTCACACCCAGACCGAAGCCGACCGCGATCGGGGCCAGGACCGCCAGCAGACCCGGCGTCACGAGCTCACGCAGGGAGTCCTTGGTGACGATGTCGACGACCTTGCCGTACTCCGGGCGACCGGTCCCCTCCATGATCCCGGGGATCTCGCGGAACTGACGGCGTACCTCGTAGACCACCGCGCCGGCGGCACGAGCCACGGCGTTGATGGCGAGGCCGGAGAACAGGAACACGACGGCGGAGCCGAGGAGCACACCCACCAGCACCGACGGGTTGAACACGAGGAACTTCGTGAGCTGGTCGCTCAGGTCCTGGTTCGAGCCGACGGTCGTGATCTTGTCGATCACCGACGTGGCGTAGGAGCCGAACAGCGCGGTCGCCGCGAGCACCGCGGTGGCGATCGCGATGCCCTTGGTGATCGCCTTGGTGGTGTTGCCCACCGCGTCGAGCTCGGTCAGGATCTGCGCGCCCTCGGGGCTCACGTCACCCGACATCTCCGCGATGCCCTGCGCGTTGTCGGAGACCGGACCGAAGGTGTCCATCGCGACGATCACGCCGACGGTGGTCAGGAGCCCCGCACCGGCCAAGGAGACCGCGAACAGCGAGACGGTCAGCGAAGCACCGCCGAGAAGGACCGCACCGAAGACGGCAGCGCCGATCACCAGGGTCGTGTAGACGGCGGACTCGAAGCCCACGGAGAGTCCGGACAGGATCACTGTCGCGGCACCGGTCAGCGAGGTGCGGCCGACGTCCTTGACGGGCTTGTACTCGGTGCCGGTGTAGTAGCCGGTCAGCGCCAGGATGGCCGAGGCCATCGCGATGCCGATGACGACCGCGACCGACGCGATCAGGGCCGGGTTACCGCTGTTGCTGGTCCCGAAGACCTGGTCGAGCGTGTTGCTCCCGACCGCACCGAAGCCGGAGAAGCTGGTCGGCAGGTAGATGAACGACAGCAGCACACACGCCACGGCCGAGACAGCGGCCGAGGAGTAGAAGGCGCGGTTGATGGTCGTGAGCCCGTTCTCGCCGACCTTGGGCTTGCACAGGTACACACCGAGTACGGCGGTCAGGGCGCCGATCGCGGGGATCAGCAGCGGGTAGACCAGGCCCTTCTCGCCGAAGGCCTGCGAGCCGAGGATCAGCGCGGCGACCAGGGTCACGGCGTACGACTCGAAGAGGTCGGCGGCCATGCCGGCACAGTCACCGACGTTGTCACCGACGTTGTCGGCGATGGTGGCGGCGTTGCGCGGGTCGTCCTCGGGGATGCCCTGCTCGACCTTGCCGACCAGGTCGGCGCCGACGTCGGCGGCCTTGGTGAAGATTCCGCCGCCGACCCTCATGAACATGGCCAGCAGCGCGGCACCGAACCCGAAGCCCTCCAGGACCTGCGGGGCCTCGTCGCCGAAGGCGATCACGACGATCGCGGCACCGAACAGGCCCAG
>JAWWPM010000227.1:0-2921 GCA_033854915.1 Nocardioidaceae bacterium | reverse complement strand
CGCGGAGCGGTTCATGATCCGATGGAAGGGCGAGGCGGATCCCAAGCACGTCAAGGCGATCGATGCCTACTGGAGCTCGGCGGCCGAGCACGGCATGAACGCCTCGACCTTCACCGCCCGGGTGATCACCTCGACCGGCGCCGACGTCGCGGCCGCCTTCTCCGGCGCGATCGGCGCGATGAGCGGCCCGCTGCACGGCGGTGCGCCGTCTCGCGTGCTCGGCATGATCGAGGAGGTCGAGAAGCGCGACGGCGACGCCGCCGGCTACGTCAAGGAGCTGCTCGACAACGGCGAACGCCTGATGGGCTTCGGGCACCGCGTCTACCGCGCCGAGGACCCGCGCGCCCGCGTGCTGCGGCGTACGGCGCGCGAGCTCGACGCCCCGCGCTTCGCGGTCGCCGAGGCCCTGGAGAAGGCCGCACTGGCCGAGCTGCGCGAGCGCCGACCCGACCGCGTGCTCGAGACCAACGTCGAGTTCTGGGCCGCCATCGTGCTCGACTTCGCCGAGGTGCCGGCCAACATGTTCACCGCGATGTTCACCTGCGCCCGCACCGGCGGCTGGTCGGCCCACATCCTGGAGCAGAAGCGCACCGGCCGGCTGATCCGGCCCAGCGCCATCTACGCCGGGCCGTCCTCCCGCCCCGCCGACGCGGTCCAGGGCTGGAACTCCGCCTGGGCGAAGTGAGCCCGACCGTGGGGCTGCTGTTTCACCATGTGACGTGGCTGAACCTGCGCTTCACATGGCGAGCTAGCCGTGTGAAGGGCAGGCTCGACACCTTCACATGATGAACCTGCACTCGTGAGCCCGACGCTCGTCACCCCTCGACTGAGGCTGGCGCCGCTGGCCGAGGGGGACCTGCCGCACCTCGTCGCGCTGAACGGCGACCCGGAGGTGATGCGCTACCTCACCGGCCGCGCGATGACGCCCGACGAGGTGGCTGCCGAGCTGCCGAGCCTTCTGCACAGCGAGCGCGGCCTCCGCGTCTGGAGCGGGTACGACGCGCACGGCACCTTCGCGGGCGTGTGGTTCCTCAGCGCCGACCCGGACGACCCCGACGCCGGCGAGATCGGCTGGCGGCTGCCCCAGACGGCCTGGGGCCGCGGGCTGGCCGTCGAGGGTGCCCGGGCCCTCGTGGAGCACGCCTTCACCACGGTGGGGCTGGGCCGGCTGTGGGCGGAGACGATGGCCGTCAACGCAGGCTCCCGACGGGTGATGGAGAAGCTCGGGATGCGCCACGCGCGCACCGAGGTCTGTGAGTGGGAGGACCCGATCCCGGGCTGGGAGCAGGGCGAGGTCGTCTACGAGCTGACCCGTCCGGTGTCGTAGGCAGCCGGGGCTTCACCAGCTCTCGACGAGGTCCTTGGCTGCCTTCAGGCTCATCCCGCTCTGCTCGCGCACGACCTTGATCGCGTTGATCTTCTTGCCTTCCGCCGCCAGCGCCCGGGCCTCCGCGTAGAGGTCGACCGACGCACCCCGGCTGGCCAGGTCGGGGTCGGAGCCGACCGTCACCGGTGCGGCCGGCGCCGCGCCCAGGGCAGCGGTCAGCCTGGCGACCTGCTCCTCGAGCCGGGCCACGCGGTTCTGCAGCTCGAGCATGTCGCCGCGGTCCGGCGTACCTCCGAAGAGCCCCATGGCCGCGAGCCTAGACGTCCGGGACGCCCAGGAGGCGGCCGTAGCAGCGGTTGCTGGGGTGCTCGCGGTAGTGGCCGAACGGCTCGATCCGCTCGTAGCCGGCGGACTCGTAGAGCGCCATCGCCTCGGGCTGACGGATGCCGGTCTCGAGGAGGACGGCATCGGCACCTGCGGTCCGTGCGGTCGCCTCGAGGTGGGCGAGCATCAGCCGGGCCAGGCCACCGCGCCGGGCGTTGGGTACGACGTACATCCGCTTGACCTCGACCGGCCGCTGCGCGCCCAACCGGCTGACGTCCGTGCGGAACCGCCAGCCGCCCATCAACACCGGCGCGTCGTCGCGGTAGCCGACGTAAAAGGCACCCACCGGGGACTCGAACTGGGCCGGGTCGAACCACGTCTCGTCGCGTGAGCCGTAGCGCACGACGTACTCGGCCTGGACGGCGTCGTCGAGCAGTCGTACGTCGTCGTGGGTGAACGGCACCTGGTCGATCCGCAGGTCCGCGGGCATCGGCGCCGCGTCGTCGCGCGCCCGCGCGGCCTCCGAAGCGCTCATCTGGTGTCCCTCCCGTGTGGCTGTGTCCGTGGCCCTGACACACTAGTCATCGCCGACAGCGTCGTCAGGCAGCTCCGACTCGACCCACTGGAAGGTTGCCCATGACCGACGCGATCTCGATCCCCGCGGACCTCAAGCCGGCCGACGGCCGCTTCGGAGCGGGGCCGTCCAAGGTCCAGACCAGCCACCTCGACGCCCTCGCCGCGACCGGTGCGTCGCTGATGGGCACCTCGCACCGGCAGGCGCCGGTGCGCGGCCTGGTAGGGCGCGTGCGCGAGGGACTGGCGTCCTTCTTCGACCTACCCGAGGGCTACGAGGTGATCTTCGGCAACGGCGGTGCGACGGCATTCTGGGACGTCGCGACGCACGGGCTGATCCGGGAGCGGAGCCAGCACCTGACCTTCGGTGAGTTCTCCTCGAAGTTCGCCTCGGCGGCGGCCGCCGCCCCGTGGCTGGCCGACCCGTCGGTGATCTCGAGCGAGCCGGGTTCGCGACCCTCGCCCGTCGCCGAGGACGGCGTCGACGCCTACGCCTGGGCGCACAACGAGACCTCGACCGCGGTGATGGCGCCGGTACGCCGTCCCGCGGGCGCACCCGACGATGCGCTGGTGCTGGTCGACGCCACCTCAGGCGCCGGCGGCCTGCCGGTCGACCTGACCGAGGCGGACGTCTACTACTTCGCCCCGCAGAAGTGCTTCGCCAGCGACGGGGGCCTCTACATCGCGCTGATGTCGC
>JAWWPM010000226.1:0-11839 GCA_033854915.1 Nocardioidaceae bacterium | reverse complement strand
CCTGACCCGCGACGAGCTGGAGGCACATCAGCTCGAGCGGCTGCGCGAGACCGTGCTGAGGGTCCACCGGCACGTGCCGCACTACCGGCAGGCGTTCGCCGACGCAGGCGTGCACCCCGACGACCTGTCGTCGCTGGCAGACCTGCGGCACTTCCCGTTCACCACCAAGGCCGACCTGCGCGCCAACTACCCCTACGGCATGTTCGCGGTGCCGCGCGAGCAGGTGAACCGCATCCACGCCAGCAGCGGTACGACGGGCAAGCCGACGGTGGTCGGCTACACCGCCGGCGACCTCGACACCTGGTCGGAGCTGATGGCCCGCTCGATCCGCGCCGCCGGCGGCCGGCCCGGCGACATCGTCCACATCGCGTACGGCTACGGGTTGTTCACCGGCGGCCTCGGTGCCCACTACGGCGCGGAACGGCTCGGGTGCACGGTGGTGCCGGTCAGCGGCGGGATGACCGAGCGCCAGGCGCAGCTGATCGTGGACTTCGGGCCGCGGGTGATCATGGTGACGCCGTCGTACTTCCTGAGCATCCTCGACGAGCTCGAGGCGCAGGGCGTCGACCCGAAGGACACCAGCCTCGAGATCGGCATCTTCGGAGCCGAGCCGTGGACCGACGAGATGCGCCACGCCGTCGAGGCGAGGACCCGGCTGAAGGCCGTCGACATCTACGGCCTGAGCGAGGTGATGGGCCCCGGCGTGAGCCAGGAGGCTGCGGAGACCCAGGACGGCCTGCACGTCTGGGAGGACCACTTCCTGCCCGAGATCGTCGACCCGCTGACGCTCGAGCCGGTGCCCGACGGCGAGGAGGGCGAGCTGGTCTTCACCAGCCTGACCAAGCAGGCGATGCCGGTGATCCGCTACCGCACCCGCGACCTGACCCGCCTGCTCCCGGGCACGGCGTACCCGGCGTTCCGGCGGATGCAGAAGGTCACCGGCCGCACCGACGACATGATGATCGTGCGCGGTGTGAACGTTTTCCCGACCCAGGTCGAGGAGCAGATCCTGGCCATCGACGGGCTGACGCCCCACTACGTGTGTGTGCTCACCCGGCCCGGGAACCTCGACGAGCTCACCGTGCGCGTGGAGTCGACCGGCGAGCCCGGCGCGGCCGTGACCGACCGGCTCGGCGCGGAGCTCGCCGAACGGATCAAGACCCGGATCGGCGTGACCGCTGCGGTCGAGGTGGTCGCCCCGCGCAGCCTCGAGCGCTCGCTGGGCAAGGCCCGGCGGATCAGCGACCAGCGCGGCTGAGCGACCTCAGCCCGCCGACGGCGGCAGTCCAGACTTGGTGCACAGCGTCTTGCCGATGGCCGAGGTGTTGTCGTCGATGATGTCGTGGAACATCTGCTTGGACCGGGTCGGGTCCCAGGTGACCGCGAGGTTGCTGATCGGCACGGGACAGGTCAGGTCGGAGTGGGTCATCGCCCAGCCGAAGTGGCCCATCCCGAACACGCTCATGACCTTGTCGACGGTGAGGTTGTCGGTCGCGGAGGTCCACAGGTTCCAGTAGCGGAACGGGTTGACCACCGTCCACGGCGAGAGCGCCTTGTGGCCCACCGCCGCCATCACCTCGCGCTGCTGCCCGCCCCGGGCGATGTCGCCGAGCTGGGGGTCGGCGTGCCGCGAGCGCGCGTAGGCCAGGGCGACCGGGCCGCCGGCGTGCTGACAGCCCTTCTTCACGTGCAGGTTGGCGAGCTTGTCGTTCATGTCGTGCGACGGGCAGATGGTGATGCCGCCGACTGAGTCCACGATGTTCACGAACCCGCCGAGCCCGATCTCGACGTAGTGGTCGATGTGGATGCCGGTGTCCTGCTCGACGGTCTGGACCAGCAGCTTGGGCCCGCCGAAGGCGAAGGCCGCGTTGATCTTGGTGGTGCCGTGACCGGGCACCGGCACGATGGAGTCGCGGGGGATCGACATGGTCAGCGTGGGTCCGCTGCCGGTGTGCACGAGCACGATCGTGTCGGTGCGCTGTCCGGAGGCGTTCCCGGTGTGGAGGGCCTTGCGCTGGGCCGCGGTCAGACCGGCGCGCGAGTCGCTGCCGACCAGCAGGTAGTTGGTGCCCGACTGGTCGGACGGCCGGTGGCCCGACGGGAAGGCGTTGACCTTGTCGGCCTTCGACCAGGCGAAGAACGGCACTGCGATCAGGTAGACCAGCCACAGCGCGAGCAGCAGCCACAGGTAGCGGAGCTTGAAGTGTGGCCGACCGATCCGGCTCAGCCTGCTGCCCAGACCACCGAGCGCGGCACCCG
Source organism: Nocardioidaceae bacterium (assembly GCA_033854915.1). Lineage (GTDB taxonomy): Bacteria > Actinomycetota > Actinomycetes > Propionibacteriales > Nocardioidaceae > Nocardioides. The sequence goes on along the minus strand of JAWWPM010000226.1, from coordinate 9,580 downwards.
CACCGCCAGCGGAGGGTCCGGTGCGGGTCGGAGGGGGCGCGGGGCGCGCCGACGACCGGTCCTGCGCGGTCGGGGCAGCGGCGGGAGTCGGTGCCGCGGTCGGCGCGGCGCCGGAGGCGCCCGCCTGCGGGCGCGGCATCGTCGGCATCACCCGGGTCTCGTCGGGCCCGGGCTGACGGGGTACGACGCGGGTCGCGTCGGCATCGTCTGCCGGATCCTCGTCACCTGGGGCGCCCGAGCCCGGCCGCCTACCGCCGTACAGCCAGTCGTCGGACATGTCGGCGAGATTACCGGCCCCGACCTGAACCCACCGTTTCGGCGAGTCGCACCGGGGTGTGAGTGGTGTGGCTGGTGATACTGGCGGGGCTACTTCCCCAGCACCGAAGGACACCTCACATGGGGCTGCCCACTTCCCCGGGTCTGCTCGACAGCGCATTGGACCGGGCCACCGCCGACGACCGCGCCGCCCGCGTCCGCTACCGGCGCGCGCTGATGCTGATGGTGATGACCCTGGTCGTCCCCGGATCCGCCCAGCTGATCGCGGGCAACCGCCGGGTCGGCCGGATCGCGACCCGGCTCTGGGTCGCCCTCCTGCTGACCGTGGCCGGCAGCCTGGTGCTGGCGGGGATGTGGCACGAGTACGCCTTCTGGCTGGTCTTCAACACCACCGTCCTCGGCTACCTGCGGCTGGCCCTGATGGTGCTGGCGATCGGGTGGGCCGGTCTCTTCCTCGACGCGTGGCGGCTCGGCGCGCCGCTGACCCTGGCCCTCAACCACCGCCGCACGGTGGTCGGTGTGAACGGCGTGCTCTGCTTCTCGGTCGCCGGTGCGCTGCTCTTCGGCGCCCACCTGGTCGGCGTACAACGCACGTTCGTGCTGACGATGTTCGCCGGTGACACCGTGACCGGCGCGCACGACGGGCGCTACAACGTGCTCCTCGTCGGCGGCGACTCCGGAGCCGGGCGCTGGGGGATGCGCACCGACTCGATGACCGTGGCCAGCATCGACGCGAGCACCGGCAAGACCGTGCTGATCGGGCTGCCGCGCAACATGACCGACTTCCCCTTCGCCAAGGGCTCGATCATGCGCAAGGCCTGGCCGCACGGCTTCGACTGCGGCTACCCCAACTGCGAGCTGAACGGCATCCCGACCTGGGTCGGTGACCACGCTTCGCTGTTCAAAGGCGTGAAGAACCCCGCCATGAACGGCACCATCTCGGCCATCGAGGGCATCACCGGGCTGAAGATCAACTACTGGGCGATGGTCAACCTGGCGGGGTTCCGCGGGTTGGTCGACGCCGTCGGCGGGGTCACGCTCAACGTGCGCCAGCCGATCCCGGTCGGCGGCCTCGGCGCGGACGTGACCGGCTACATCCAGCCGGGCGTGCGCAAGCTCAACGGCTTCGACACCCTGTGGTTCGCCCGGTCACGCGACAGCTCCGACGACTACTCGCGGATGGCCCGGCAGAAGTGCGTGATGAACGCGATGCTGCACCAGATCAGCCCGAAGACGGTGCTCGTCAACTTCGAGAAGATCGCCAAGGCGTCGTCGGCGATGGTCTCGACCGACATCCCGCCCAGCGAGGTCGACCGCTTCATGCAGCTGGCCCTCGAGGCCAAGGGCCAGCCGGTCTCCACGCTGTCGCTGGTCCCGCCGATGATCAACACCGCCGACCCCGACATCGCGCTGATCCAGCGCAAGGTGGCGCAGGCCATCACCGCGTCGGGCAGGCCGTCGGCCACGCACCACCACAGGAAGAAGGCGGCCACCGTCACCGGCGGCTCGATCGGCTCGCTGAGCACCGGGTACGCCGCGAACGACGCGAGCGACCTCGGCGCGGTCTGCTGAGCCCCCCTCAGGGCGCGGCGATCGGGCGCACCTCGACGCCGCTGGACGGTGCGGAGGCTTCCGGGAGGTCGCTGGCGATCCGGACGGCGTGGTCAAGGTCGCGGGCCTCGATCAGGTAGTAGCCGCCGAGCACGGTCGTCCCCTCCAGGAACGTTCCGTCGGCGACGTGCGGACTCCCGTCCGTCCCGGCCCGCACCGACAACCCGCGCCACGAGCGCTCCAGCTCGTGCCCACCGACCACGCTGGCCCCATGCGCGGTGTTGAACAAGGCGTGCGCCGCCGCGTTCGCGAGCCCCTGTTCCTCGCTCCACGACTCCCAGACGTGTTCGTCGCCGTAGATCATCACGATGTAGGTGCTCATTGGTGCTCTCTTCCCTCGATGGACTCACGTGCTACTTCCATGTCGGGCTGGTTCGGCCCGGATCGACACTCGCGCCGGTAGACCATCGCGACGCAGCCGGAGGGGAACGGCGTGCACGAGTGCAGGTGCAGCGGACGGCCGGGGGAGACGGCCTCGAACAACGCTGCGCCGCGCGCGGCGGCGAAGGGGTAGACGACCAGGCGGTACTCGTCGACCAGGTCGGCCGCGGCCAGAGCCCGGGCGAAGACGGCGCCCCCGTGGGCGATGATCTCGCCGTCTCCGGTGGCCTTGAGCTCCCGGATCTCCTGGCCGACGTCGCCGCTGACGATCCGGGAGTCCGCCCAGGTCGTCTCCGTCAGGGTCTGCGAGAAGCCCACCTTGGGAATGCTGTTCATCACCTCGGCGAAGACGCCGGTGGAGTGCGGCCACCAGTTCGACATGTCCTGGAAGGTCGTGCCGCCCATGATGTGGACCCCGGCCCGCCACAGCGAGTCGACCATCCAGGCGTCCCGCTCGGGATCGACGATCGGGTCCGCCCAGCGCTCGAACTCGCTGCCGGACTCGCAGACGCGCCCGTCGACGGACAGTGCAGAGATCTGCAGTACCACCGGACGCCCTCCTGTGGTGATGTCTGCTTCGCGCATGGTCGTGACCTCCTGCTCGTGCGGCATCGGGCGACGCCGTCATCCAGGAGACGAACGGGAGGGTGCGTGAGAGGACACGATGCTGATTTCGTCGATGATGTCATCGTGGTGACGTGGACTCCGCTCGCGACCTGCTCGAGGACGACCGCCGCCGTACTCTCGGCCGACTGGCCGACCTGAGCGCCGACCATGACGCCGTGGTCGCGGCCTCGCGCGACACCAACGCCGACGACGAGCACGACCCCGAGGGCGCGACGATCGCGTTCGAACGATCCCAGGTCGCCGCGCTCGTGGCGCAGGCCCGGGCGCACCTCGACGACGTGGCGGCCGCCCTGGCGCGCCTCGATGCGGGCAGGTACGACGTGTGCGAGCGCTGCGCGGGCCGGATCGGCGCCGCCCGGCTCCGGGCCCGCCCCGTCGCCCGGACCTGCATCGGCTGTGCCTCAGGCTGAGGCCTACCGCCGCTCGGCCGTGGCTGCGATGCGGGCCGCGAGCGCGGCGATGTCGGCCGGCCCGGTGCCGCAGCAGCCGCCGATGAAGCGCGCACCCGCCGCGACCCACCCCTCGACCAGGTCGAGGTCGAGCGGGCCGGCGTACTCCCACGCCTTGGTCTCCGCGTTCCAGCTGCCCCCGCGGTTGGGATAGGCGACGGCGGGCAGCCCGGTCGCGGCCACCGCCGTGCACACGGCGCCCAGTACGTCACCCTGCTCGGAGCAGTTCACGCCCGCGGCGATGATCGCGCGGCTGCCCGCCAGCACGGCGTAGGCCTCGGCCAGGGGCTGGCCGGCATTGGTGGTCTCGCCGGCCACCGAGTAGCTGAACCACGCCGGGACACCGAGGTCGTCGAGCAGAGGCACGAGCACCTCGGCCTCGTCGGAGTCGGGGATGGTCTCGACGGCGAACAGGTCGGGGCCGGCCGAGGCGAGCAGCTCGAGCCGGGGTGCGTGGAACTCCCGCAGCCGCGCGGCGGGCACGCCGTACCGGCCGCGATACTCCGAGCCGTCCGCGAGGTGTGCGCCGTACGGCCCGATCGACGCGGCGACCAGCAGCCCCGGGCGAGCGTCGGCGAGCTCGTCGCGCACCTCCTGCGCGACCGAGACGCTCCGGGTGATCAGGCGCCGGGCCTCCGCCGGGTCGTAGCCGGCCGCGACCAGACCCTCGATGCTGGCCTGGTAACTCGCCGTGGTCGCGACCCGGGCACCAGCCTCGTAGAAGGCGCGATGGGCGTCGGCGATCCGCTCCGGCGCCGCACCGAGCAGGCGGGCCGTCCACAGGGCACCGCCGAGGTCGGCGCCCTGCTGCTCCAGCGCCGTCGAGAGGCCGCCGTCGAGGACGGTCGGTACGGCTTCGGTCGCGGCGGCGTTCACACCACCCATCCTTCTCGCTCGACGCCGCCGGTCGAGGCGACCCGTGTTAACGTGAGATTGAGCGAGTGCTCAAATGTCGTGGGGAGGTGGCCGATGGTCGCACTGCGGCCGGCGGTCCGGGGTGGCTGGCGGACGAGGATCGTGCCCGGAGTCGTGCTGACTGCCGGGCTGGGCCTCGTGCTCGGCGGGGCCGCCGGCACGGCCGACTGGCCGGTCGTGGGGACCTCGTTCGGCGCCGTCGGAGGCGCCGTCGGAGGCGGTGTCGTCGGCGTCGTACTGGTGGCGGTGCTTGGCCTCCTGGCCCGCTTCACCCGCTCGGCGTGGACGGTGCGGGCCGTGTCCGGGGCGATCGCCGCAGCCGCGTGCCTCGGCGTGGCCGGCTCCGACGCCGGCACCACTGCGGCCATCGTCCTCGTCAGTCTTGGGAGCCTGGCGGGGGCTGCACTCGGGCCGGCGATCGCCTTCGGGGTCGAGCCGGGACCTGACGGCAGGCCCGGGTTCACCTGGGCGCTGGCGACGGGCGCCAGACTCCTGGCGAGGGGCGGTGCGCTCGGAGCCGTGATCGGCGCCGTGGCCGGTTTCACCATCGGGCTGGACTACCTGCCGACGGCGGTGTTCGCCGCCTTCGAGGGCGCGATCCTGGGAAGTGTGAGCGGACTGGTGCTGGCGGGCCTGGTCGTGGGGGCCGCGGTGCTGCCACGGCTGCATCCGCTCTCGTGAGCGGCACCCGGGCCCGGCTGATCGCAGCCGCCGAGGCCACGGTGCGCGAGGACGGCGTGGCGGCCGCCTCGGCCCGCACCATCGCCTCCCGCGCGGGGGTCAACCAGGCGCTGGTCTTCTACCACTTCGGCACGGTCAGTGCGCTGGTCGAGGCCGCCTGCCGGCAGGCCGTGGACGAAGCCGCGGGCCACTACCGGCGGCAGTTCGCCGACGTCACCACGGTGGCCGGCCTGCTCGAGGTCGGCCGGGAGCTGAACCGTCGCGAGCGCGAGACCGGCAACGTCGCGATGATGGCGCAGCTGATGTCCGGCGCCGCCCAGGACCCGGTCCTGGCGACCGCATCCCGGTATGCCATGGAGGTGTGGGCCGGAGAGCTCGAGCCGGTGCTGGCCCGCCTCCTCGTCGGCAGCCCGCTGGCCGAGCTCGTCGACGTAGCCGGCCTGACCAGAGCCGTGAGCGCGTCGTTCATCGGGCTCCAGCTCTACGAGGACGTCGACCCGGCCGCGGCCGCGCACGCGCTGGACTCGCTGGAGCGACTCGCCGTGCTCGTCGATGTCGTGAACGACCTCGGTCGGGTCGCTCGCCGCGCGGTCAGGTCGCGGCTCCGGGCCGGCACGAGCAGACCGGCCACGTCGCGGTGAACGAGCCTGCGGCGTCGCTGCCGCGATCGGTCAGAACGCCTCCGCCGATCGGTCGGCCTCCCTATCCTCCTGTGGTGGACACCACGACGAAGCGGCCCGTGGCCGCGCTGCTCGCCGGCCTCCTCCTGCTGGCCCTGTCAACCCTGTCGCTGCAGCCTCCGGCGCACGCCGGGACGAACCGGAGCTCGGGCTTCTTCGCCGGGCGGCTGATCAACCCGGCGACCGGCAACCCGGTCAAGGGGGCCACGGTCAAGGTCTTCGAGATCAACACCGACAACCTCCTCGGGCAGGACAAGAGCGGCTCGGCCGGCTACTTCCGGATCGACGGCCTGGCGGCCGCCGACGAGGAGCTCGACGTCCGGGTCAACGGCTCGGCGGTTCACTACGAGACCGGGTGGGTCGGCTGCAACCACAACGTGGTGCCGACGTGGGGTGACGCCTGCTCGTTCCCGCAGGGTCGCCAGACGCCGTTCCGGGTCCAGCACCTCTGAGTCGAGGGCAGGCGGTGCGCTGCTCGCTACTGGCCCGCTCCGCGGCTGTCGCCCGACGACTGCGCACGGTAGATGCTGAGCTCGTCCTTGGACGTGGGCTCGAAGCCCGGCCGGAAGAGAGGCAACGGCCACCTGTCCTGGATCCGCCATCGGCCCAGGGCCGGTCGCGATCGCCCAGCGGAGTAGAACCCTGGGCGCTGGACCGGGAGCCCTCGCTGGACGCCGTACGGCGGCTCTGGCGCAACGGCTCGAGGGAGTGGCCGCGAGGATCGACCCGAGGAGGTCACAGACATGCTGGAGACCGTCCTGCGGCACGTCGATCGACACAGCTAGGGCAGTACGGCGCGCACCCGGTCCAGGGTCGCGGACAGCGAGCCGTGGGCATCGACCCAGAGGGCGCGTGGTCGAGTCCGGCGCACGTCCTCGAGCGACGCCACCAAGGCGGCGGCGTCGTCGGGTCCGACCAGCCTGTTGTTGACCAGGTGTTCTGGACGCGTCGGGTTGGCTGACCGGGTGGCGAGCCGCTCGGCGAGGGCGGGCGCGCTCAGGTCGAGCACGACCTCGAGGAACCCCGCCTCGACCGCTGCGGCCAGCCGCTCGAGGTCCTCGATGAAGTCGGTCCGCGCGAGGTACTGGCCGATCACCACGTCGTACCCCGTGCTCAGGTGCTCGCGCGCCAGGGCCAGCGCGAGCCGTCGGGCCTGCAGCCCGGAGGCGAGCAGGTCCTCCTGCCAGTGCCCCAGGGAATGCTTGATGGCATCCACGTCGAGTGCCAGGCTCAACGGCTGATCGGCCGCCAGGGCCGCAGCCAGGCTCGACTTCCCGGAGCCGGGCGCACCGTTGATCAGCACCAGGCGGGTCATGCCCGGACCGTACCCGGTGGAGCAGCGTGTTCCAGTTGCCTCACGATCGAGTGGTCCTGCTGACATCGCGGTGGGTCGCGCTGATACTCGACAGGTGAGCTCGTGGCGAGGGTGGACACGATGGTCGCCGGCCGTTGTGCTGCTCGTGGCTGCGTGCGGCTCGAGCTCGGCGACGATCCCGTCCTCCTCGGCGCATCAGCCCGCGTCGTCACAGCCGCCGGTGCAGGTGGTGGACGGCGATGTGCAGGTCGGCTGCGGCGGCGCCACCGGCTGGGCTGCGTCGGTGATGACTGCGGGCAGGCCCGGTGTCCTGACCCAGGCTCAGGTCGAAGACGCCTTCACCAGCCTTCTGGCCGACGCGAAGTACCAGGGCGAGCTGTCGAGGTCGTTCCTGGAGGACGGCGCGTCGGCAACTCGGTGGCGCGTGCTCCGGGTGGACGGTGACACCTACACCCTCGGCCTGGGACGCTGGACCGCCCGCGGTCCGGGCAACGGGGCGACCGTCTTCGAGATCCAGGGATATCCAGGCTCGTGGACGTGGGCAGGCGGAGGCGCCTGCCACCTTGCGCCCGTTCTCGCCAGCGGACACGAGTGGATGGCCGTGACTGCGCCGACCGTTGGTCTCGATCGCACGTCGACGGAGCCTGAGGTCGGGCTCAGCGAGGGTGCGTGCTCCAGCGGGCGCGACCCGCGCCCCTACCTGCACACCCCGGTCGTGCGAGAGACGCGGACGACCGTGACCGTGTTCTGGACCGCCACCCCGCCGGAGGGCATCCAGGACTGCGTCGGCAGGGCGCCGGTCGACGTCTCCCTGCACCTGCCCTCCCCGCTGGGCGAGCGGATGCTGCTGGACGGGTCCACGTATCCCCCGACGCGAGTCGGCCGGACCTCACCCTCGCCACCAGAGCCCGCGCACTAGGGTTCGCAGGTGACCTCAGCCGACCGCCGCATCGCAGCGGTCGTGGTGACGTTCAACCGGCTCGAGCTGCTCCAGCGGCTGATCCCCCGGCTGGCGCAGAGCAAGGGCCTCGACGAGATCCTGGTGGTCGACAACGCCTCGTCGGACGGTACGGCGGAGTGGTTGCGCGCCCAGGTGGAGACCAGCGCCGTGCTGGTGCACACCCGCCATCTGAAGGAGAACACCGGGGGCGCGGGTGGCTTCCACGACGGCCTCGGCTGGGCGGTCGAGCGCGGGGCCGACCTGGTCTGGCTGATGGACGACGACGGCCTTCCCGATCTCGACTGCCTGGCGCGGCTGCTCGAGCGCGAGGGCGCCCTCGACTTCTGGGGGCCCGTCGTGGTCGATCAGGACGACGAGAGCCGGCTGGTCTTCCCGATCCGGCTGCCCGGGGGCGCCAAAGCCGTGCACGCGCTGTCAGACGCGGAGGCGGCGGCCCGTGACGGGTTGATCGCCGACGTGGTGATCCCCTTCAACGGCGTGCTGCTGACCCGCGACCTCGTCGAGCGGATCGGCCTCCCGCGGGCGGAGTTCTTCATCTGGGGCGACGACGTCGAGTATCTCTGGCGCGCCCGACGTGCCGGAGCCCGCACCGGCACCGTCGTGGACGCCCGGGTGCGCCATCCGGCGGTGGGGGCGCTCGGCACCCCCATGGCCTTCGGGCGTACGACGTACAACGACACCCCGAGCGACCTCAAGCACTACTGCATGGCGCGCAACAACCTGCTCAACCTCCGTGAGTACGGCGGTCGCGCCCACGCCGCCGCGTTCGTCGCGAAGACCCTGTGGTTCTACACGTTCACCCACCGCAACCCGGCCCGGATCCGGCTCAGCATCGAGGCCTGGCGCGCCGCCCGGCGCGGCGACTTCACCGGCCATCGGCGGTTCCTGGCATGAGCGGGTCGCGAGAGACGGTGGCTGTCGTGGTCGTCACCTACAACCGTGCCGACCTGCTCGGAAGGACCCTCGACGGGCTGGCCGCCCAGACCCACGAGCCCGACGCGGTGATCGTGGTCGACAACGCCAGCGAGGACCACACCCGCGAGGTGCTCGACGCCCACCGCGGGCTGCACCTCCAGCGCATCCACCTCGACGAGAACACTGGCGGCGCCGGTGGCTTCCGGGCCGGAGTCGAGTCGGCGTACGACCAGGGCTTCGACCGGATCTGGCTGATGGACGACGACGTCGTGCCCGCTCCCGACTGCCTCGCGACTCTGACGGCGCAGGACGAGCCGTTCGTGATGGCGGTCCGCGAGGACACCCAGGGACGGCTGGTCGAGAAGGCGGCGACCGACTTCGACCTCACCCACGCGCGCTCGATCCGGCCCAAGCGCAGCACCGTCGAGCACGACTACGGCGACCGCGACGCGATGCCGGAGCGCGTGGAGCTGCACAACATCGCCTTCGAGGGCCCGCTGTTCCGTCGCGAGGTGGTCGACGCGATCGGGCTGCCCGACTCGTCGTTCTTCATCTTCTACGACGACGTCGACTTCGCCCTGCGCGCGCGGCGCGCCGGTTTCCGGATCTGGGCGATCCGCGACGCCGTGCTGGTCCGCCAGCTCGACTTCAGCCAGCAGCACGACCTGGCGGGCTGGAAGGGCTTCTACATGTACCGCAACATGTTCGCGGTGCACTTCCGCTACGGCGAGACCCGGCTGGTGCGGGCCAAGCCGTGGCTGGTCGCAGC
>JAWWPM010000225.1:0-17197 GCA_033854915.1 Nocardioidaceae bacterium | reverse complement strand
GCCCGCCGGGTACGGCGTACCGCCAGCTCGCCGGTGGAGCGCAGCCACTCGGCGTGCCGGTCGATCTCGGCCACGACCTCGTCGAGCCCCTCGCCCTTGGCGGCGATGGTCTTCACGATCGGCGGTCGCCAGTCACCCTCGCTGCGGTCGGCCAGCGCCAGCATCGACCGGAGCTCGCGCCGCAGTGTGTCAGCGCCGTCTCGGTCGGCCTTGTTGACGACGTACACGTCGCCGATCTCGAGGATCCCGGCCTTGGCGGCCTGGATGCCGTCGCCCATGCCGGGTGCCAGCAGCACCAGGGTCGTGTCGGCCAGCCCGGCGACCTCGACCTCGCTCTGCCCGACCCCCACCGTCTCCACCAGGATCACGTCGCATCCGGCCGCGTCCAGCACCCGCAGCGCCTGCGGGGTGGTCCAGGCCAGGCCGCCGAGATGCCCGCGGGAGGCCATCGACCGGATGTAGACGTCGCGGGCCAGCGCGTGGTCCTGCATCCGGACCCGGTCACCGAGCAGCGCCCCGCCGGAGAACGGCGAGGACGGGTCGACCGCGAGCACACCGACGCGCTTGCCCGCCTGGCGCAGCTCACCGACGAGCGCCGAGGTCGAGGTCGACTTGCCCACGCCCGGGGAGCCGGTGATGCCGACGATCTGGGCATGGCCGGCGTGCGGGGCGAGGGCGGCCATCACCTCGCGCAGCAGCGGCGACTGGTCCTCGACCAGCGAGATCAGCCGCGCGACAGCCCGAGCGTCACCTTCACGGGCGCGCTCGACCAGGTCGGAGACGTCGCCCGTCGAACGGCGACCCGTGCCGGACCTCAAGCGGGAACGCGGACGATCAGGGCGTCGCCCTGACCGCCACCACCGCACAGCGCGGCCGCCCCGACACCGCCGCCGCGACGCTTCAGCTCGAGCGCCAGGTGGAGCACGATCCGGGCCCCGGACATCCCCACCGGGTGACCGAGGGCGATCGCGCCGCCGTTGACGTTGACCTTCGACTCGTCGAGCCCGAGGGCGCGCGTGGAGTCGATGCCGACCGCCGCGAACGCCTCGTTGAACTCGACGAGGTCGAGGTCGGCGGGCGTGATGCCCTCCTTGTCGCAGGCCAGCTTGGTCGCGTTGGCAGGCTGCATCTGGAGCGTCGAGTCGGGCCCGGCGACCATGCCGTGCGCGCCGATCTCGGCCAGCCACTCGAGCCCGAGCTCCTCGGCCTTGGCCTTGCTCATCACCACGACCGCGCAGGCGCCGTCGGAGATCTGGGAGGCCGAGCCGGCGGTGATGGTGCCGTCCTTGCCGAACGCCGGCCGGAGAGCCGACAGCGACTCGGCGGTCGTGTCGCCGCGGATCCCCTCGTCGGCGGAGACCACGATCGGGTCGGCCTTGCGCTGCGGGATCGAGACCGGCACGACCTCGTCGTCGAAGACGCCGTTCTTCCAGGCCTCGGCCGCCTTCTGGTGCGAGGCGGCTGCGAAGGAGTCCTGCTCCTCGCGGGTGAGCTGGGTGTGGGAGGTGTTGTAGTCCTCGGTGAGCGTGCCCATCGCCTGCTGGGTCGCCTGGTCGTACAGCGCGTCGTAGGCCATCGAGTCGACGAGCGTCGTGTCGCCGTACTTGAAGCCCTCGCGGGACTTCGGCAGCAGGTGCGGCGCGTTGGTCATCGACTCCATGCCGCCGGCCACCACGATGTCGGCCTCGCCGGCGTTGATCAGGAGGTCGGCCTGCGCGATTGCGTTCAGGCCGGAGAGGCACACCTTGTTGATCGTGATCGACGGCACCGAGAGCGGCAGCCCACCGGCGATGCCGGCGGTGCGCGCGGGGTTCTGCCCGGCACCTGCCTGGATCACCTGGCCCATCACCAGATAGTCGACCTGGTCGGCCGAGACCCCCGCCTTCTCCAGGGCGCCCCGGATCGCCACGCCCCCGAGATCGGCGGCGGACAGGGACTTCAGACCCCCGAGCAGACGCCCGATCGGCGTACGTGCTCCGGCGACGATGACGGTTCCGGACATGGTGCCTCCAACCAGCGAACGGTGATGATGTGACGATACCCAGCCGCCGGCGGACGGGGCGAGGCCGCGGCCCGGTGCACGCCTGAGGAAAACGTCACACGGGACAGGGCCACTGGCCCCGTGCCACCCACCTGGTTGTCCACGACGATGGGGGTATGACCCACGACGAGTCCGCCCTGCCCCAGCACCTGTTCACCCACATCGACCACGTCGGAATCGCCGTGCCCGACCTGGACGTGGCGATCGCGTTCTACCGCGACACCTTCGGCATGGAGATGGTGCACGAGGAGACCAACGAGGAGCAGGGCGTGCGTGAGGCGATGATCGCCGTCGGCGACTCCGGCAGCTGCATCCAGCTGCTGGCCCCGCTGACCCCCGAGTCGACGATCGCGAAGTTCCTCGACCGGTCCGGTCCGGGGCTCCAGCAGCTCGCCTACCGGGTCACCGACCTGGAGGTCGTGTGTGCGGTCCTGCGCGAGCGCGGCGTCCGCCTGCTGTACGACGTGGGCAGGCGCGGGACGGCTGGGTCACTGGTCAACTTCGTGCACCCCAAGGACGCCGGCGGCGTGCTGGTCGAGCTGGTGGAGCCCGCCAGCGTCGTATGACCTCCCGCACAGCCCGGCCCATGCACCGTTACCGACCGGTACATTCGGGCGCGCCCACGCCACCGCACCGATGCACCAGGAGATGACGTGCAGCCCATCCTCGACGCCATCCAGTCCGGCGACGCCAGTCCGGAGGACTTCGCCGCCCTCGACCTGCCCGAGAGCTACCGGGCCGCCACCGTGCACAAGGACGAGGTGGCCATGTTCGAGGGGTTGCCCAGCAAGGAGAAGGACCCCCGCAAGTCCCTCCACGTCGAGCAGGTGCCGCTGCCGGAGCTCGGCCCCGGCGAGGCGCTGGTCGCGGTGATGGCGAGCGCCATCAACTACAACACCGTCTGGACCTCGATCTTCGAGCCGGTCTCGACGTTCTCCTTCCTGGAGCGCTACGGCAGGCTCAGCCCCCTCAGCAAGCGGCACGACCTGCCCTACCACGTGGTCGGCTCCGACCTGGCCGGCGTGGTGCTGGCGACCGGTGTCGGCGTGCACCTGTGGCACCCCGGTGACGAGGTGGTGGCGCACTGCCTGTCGGTCGAGCTGGAGAGCCCCGACGGCCACAACGACACGATGATGGACCCCGAGCAGCGGATCTGGGGCTTCGAGACCAACTTCGGCGGACTGGCCGAGATCGCGCTGGTGAAGTCCAACCAGCTGATGCCCAAACCCGCCCACCTCACGTGGGAGGAGGCCGCGTCCCCCGGACTGGTGAACAGCACGGCGTACCGCCAGCTGGTCAGCCGCAACGGCGCCGGGATGAAGCAGGGCGACAACGTGCTGATCTGGGGCGCCAGCGGAGGTCTCGGCGGATTTGCCACGCAGTACGCCCTCAACGGCGGCGCCGTCCCGGTCTGCGTCGTGTCCAGCGACGAGAAGGCCGACATCTGCCGGGCCATGGGCGCGGAGCTGATCATCAACCGGTCCGAGGCGGACTACCGCTTCTGGAAGGACCCGCAGACCCAGGACCCCAAGGAGTGGCGGCGCTTCGGCTCCGACATCCGCGAGCTGACCGGCGGCGAGGACGTCGACATCGTCTTCGAGCACCCGGGCCGCGAGACCTTCGGCGCGAGCGTGTACGCCGCGCGCAAGGGCGGCACGATCGTCACCTGCGCCTCGACCTCGGGCTTCATGCACGAGTACGACAACCGGTACCTCTGGATGAACCTCAAGCGGATCATCGGCTCCCACTTCGCCAACTACCGCGAGTCGTGGGAGGCGAACCGGCTGATCGCGAAGGGGATGATCCACCCCACCCTGTCCAACACCTACCCGCTCGACGAGGTCGGACAGGCCGCGCTCGACGTGCACCACAACCTCCACCAGGGCAAGGTCGGGGTGCTGTGCCTGGCCCCCGAGGAGGGCCTGGGGGTCCGCGACGAGGCGATGCGATCCCGCCATCTGGACGCGATCAACTCGTTCCGCGGCGTGTGACCGACTCCGTGGGTCTACCGGGGTGTGCGCCGGTTGACGGATCGGACAGACTGGGCGACGTACACCGAGATCCGGGAGGTTTGTCCACACCATGAGCGACGAGGGCCTGTCCATCTTCGACGAACCAGACGACGCGACCGCCGTCGATGAGGAACCGACCCAGGTGATCGAGGCGCAGAAGCCCGCGACCCCGAAGTCGCCGGCCAAGGCAGCGGCCGCCAAGCCCGCGAAGGCCACCGACGAGCCCGCAGCTGAGGCGGCGCCGGCAGCGCCGGCAGCCAGGGAAGCCCCCGCGCCGACGCCGGAGCCGACCACCACCCAGCGCACGCCCGTCGTGCCCGCAGCGACCAGCCGACCGCCGGCGCAGCCGAGCGGCACGCTCGTGAGCGGCTCCCCCTCCGGGGGCACGCCGTCGTTCGCCACGGTCCGCCGCGGCGGCTACGACAAGGCGTCCGTCGACGGCCAGATCCGCCAGCTGCTCCAGGACAAGGCCGGTGTCGCGTCTGCGCTGTCGCAGTCCGAGCAGCGGGTCACCGAGCTCGAGGGCCAGCTCGAGAGCCTGCGCAAGGAGCTCGCCGAGAACGCCAACCCGTCGTACGCCGGGCTGGGTGGCCGCGCCAGCGCCATGCTGCGCCTGGCGGAGGAGGAGGCCGCTGAGGTCCGCGAGCAGGCCGCCCGCGACGCCGGCGACATCCGTGAGCAGGCAAGCCGCGACGCCGTCGCGATCCGCGCCGACGCCTCCCGCGAGGCCGACGACATGCGGCTCGTGCAGCTCAAGGAGCTCGACGAGATGCGCGCCCGGATCACCGGAGACGCCGAGCAGGAGCGTTCACTCGCCCAGGGCGAGGCAGCCGACCTGCTCGCCTCGGCCAAGCGCGAGAGCGACCAGCTCCGCCTGGCCGCCGAGCAGGAGACCAAGGAGCTGCGGGTCGCCGCGACCCGCGAGGCCGAGCAGGCTCGCGCGGCCGCCGACCGTGAGGTGCAGGAGGCACGGCGCACGCTGGCCGTGGAGAAGGAGCGGCTGGCCCGCGAGGCCAGCGACCACCACACCAGCGCCACCGCCGAGACCAAGCGCCTGGTCGAGGACGCCGAGCAGCGCGCCGAGGCCGCCGAGCAGCGCGCCCGCGAGGCCACCAACCAGGCCAACAGCCACCGCCAGCAGGCCCAGAGCGAGGCGGAGGCCCTGCTCGCGCGGTCCCGCCGCGAGGCCGAGCAGATCGTCGCCTCGGCGCGCACCCAGGCCGACGCGCTGGCCGCCTCCGGCAACGCGGAGCAGGAGCGTCAGCTGGCGGCCCTCAAGGCCGAGGTCGACCGGATGTCCAAGCGTCGCGAAGCGATCTCGGCCCAGCTCGGCTCGCTGCGCGACCTGATGGCCGGTTTCGGTAACGACGACGACGCCGGGTCGTAGACCGCGGGGGTGAGCCCCTGCGTTGCCACACGCCGTAGGGTCCCCGCATGAGCGATGACCTGGGCGACGCCGACCCGGCCGAGCGGGCCGCCGAGGAGGCGGCCCAGGAGGCTGCCCGCGCGGAGCGGGCGGCCGACCGGGCCGAGGACGCCGCGGAGCACGTCGACGGCACTGCGGCGGAGGTCGAGCGGACCGCCGAGCACCTCGGCGCGCTGGCCGACGAGATCGACGAGGACGTCGTCGAGGAGATCGACGACAAGGTCGAGTTCCTGCACGACCCCGAGCAGTCGCCCGACGACCTCGGCACTCCCGGCCGGCCGCTGAACCATCGCTCACCGTTCATGTGGGGCCTGCTCGGCGGCCTTGGCGCGCTGCTGGCGCTGTGGCTGGCTCAGATGTTCCTGGCGATCGGTTCGGTGCTGATCCTGGTGGTCGTCGCCCTGTTCCTCGCGGTCGGCCTGAACCCCGCGGTGGAGTTCCTGATGCGGCGCGGGCTCAAACGACCGTGGGCAGTGCTCTACGTCATCGTGGGGGTCCTGGCCGCGTTCGGTCTCTTCCTGGTGGCCATCGTCCCGGTGGTCAGCCACCAGGTGACCGCGATCGGCGACGCGCTGCCGGCGTGGTTCGACCAGCTCCAGAAGAACGGCTCGATCCGCAGCTTCGACAACAAGTACGACGTCAGCACCAAGGTCACCGACTACCTGCAGAGCGGCGCCCTGGCCAAGAAGCTGTTCGGCGGCGCGCTCGGCCTCGGCCTGGCGATCCTCGGCATCCTGGCCAACGTCTTCGTGGTCATCGTGCTCACGCTCTACTTCCTGGCCTCGCTCCCCTCCATGAAGCACGCGGCGTACCAGCTGGCTCCCGCCTCCCGGCGCGAGCGCGTCTCGCTGCTGGGCGACCGGGTCCTGCGCAACATCGGCGGCTACGTGTCGGGAGCGTTCGTGGTGGCGCTCTGTGCGGGCGTGAGCACGATGGTCTTCCTGTTCATCGTCGGCCTCGGCAGCTATGCGGTGGCGCTGGCCCTGGTCGTGGCACTGCTCGACGTGATCCCGATGATCGGCGCCACCATCGGCGCGGCCATCGTCTGCGTGATCGGGTTCGCGACCGACCCGACCACCGGCCTGATCTGCGTGGTCTTCTACATCGCCTACCAGCAGCTGGAGAACTTCCTGATCTATCCCCGGGTGATGGCTCGCTCGGTGGAGATCCCGGGCGCCCTCACCGTCATCGCCGCACTCATCGGGGGCAGCCTGCTGGGGGTCGTCGGCGCGCTGCTCGCGATCCCGACGGCAGCGTCGATCCTGCTGCTGGTCAAAGAGGTCTTCGTGCCACGGCAGGACACGCGGTAGCGCAGCCTCGCAAGGCTTCCTGTCACATCCCTGGCTGTGGTCAGTACCGCGGTCGCAGCAGGAACTTCTCCCCGGTGGCCTGGCGCGAGTAGCGCTGAAGGGTCTCCACGTCCAGGGCCTGGCGCAGCGAGATCTGGTCGGTGTAGTGACTGGCGAACGTCGTGGTGAGCTCGTCGGCGACCCGCTGTCGGAGCCGGGCCAGGTCCTCAGCGCTGGTCCGTGCGAGGAACGGCGTCAGCAGCCAGCCGGCGACGCCCCACGCGAAGCCGAACCGGCGGCGCAGCTCGATCGGCCGCGGGTCCAGGGCGCCGTACACGTAGACCTGCTTGTGCACGTCACTGCCGTAACGGTTGTACGACGCGTCCGGCGGCACGATGGCTGCCTCCATGGCGTTGAGGAGCTGGCCGGCCAACCGGCCCCCACCGACCGCGTCGAACGCCAGGGTCGCACCGGTGTCCCGCATCGCCGCGACCAGATCGGCCTCGAACGTCGGCTCGCTGGAGTCGCAGACGAACGCGGCACCGTGCTCCCGCAGCAGTGCGACCTGGTCGGGGCGCCGAACGATGTTGACCAGGGGGACGCCGTCGGCCAGGCAGATCCGGTTCAGCATCTGGCCGAGGTTGGACGCAGCGGCGGTGTGTGCCAGCCCGGTGTGTCCCTCGCGGCGCATGGTCTCGACCATCCCCAGCGCGGTCAGCGGGTTCACGAACGAGGACGCCCCGTCCACCGGGTCCGCGCCGGCCGGCAGCGGCAGGCACATGCGCGGCGAGGCCAGGCAGTACTCGCCGTACGTCGCCCCACCGAGGAACCCCACCGTCTGGCCGAGCAACGCCGTCGCCTCCGGCGACTCTCCCGCCGCCACCACCACGCCGGCTCCCTCGTTGCCGACCGTCATCGGCTCGCCGACCCTGGCCGCCAGGGAGCGCATGACGGGTTCCGCGATCGGCGCCGTGACGGTCGGCTCGTCCTCTGATCCCCCAGCCACCGCCGCCGAGACGTCGGCCATCGCCAGCAACAGCCCCAGGTCGGAAGGGTTGACCGGCGCCGCCTCCACCCGCACCAGCACCTCGCGCGGCCCGGGCTGCGGTGTGTCCACGGACGGCACCGACAGTCGGAGCTCACCTTCCGCTGTGACCAGGCTCCGGAGCTGGCGCATCGTGGCCGGGATCTCGTTCATGGGCTGTCCCTTCGCTGGAGGCAGACTGCTCGGAGCCTATTGCGCAGCCACCTGAGCATGGCCCGTGGAGACCCGGACTCAGGGGACGGGACGCACCGACGGATATCGCGCCGTGGCCTCCAGGGCGCCGAGGTCGGTGTGGTTGCGGATGTAGCGGTGCGCGGCGTCGTACGACGGGGTGTAGTCCCACGCCGGGGGTCGTCCGTGGGTGAGCGCCTCGCCCACGATCCGTCGACGGCGCTGGCTCTCGCGCACGTCGCGGTCGACCTGCTCGAGGTCCCAGCGGGCCGCGACCGCAGCCCGGAGCTCGGCCAGCACCTCCGAGGCCGCCGGATCATCGGCGCGGTTGTGCCGCTCGAGCGGATCGGTCGAGAGGTCGAAGAGCTGATCGGGGTCGACCGGCGAGTGGATCAGCTTCCAGGAGCCGCTGCGGTACATGACGATCGGGGCGACGGCGCCCTCGGCGAGGTACTGTCCGACGACCACCTCGCGGTCGTCGTGCTCGCCGGTCAGCAGCGGCATCAGGCTCTCGGCATCGAGGTCCTCGGCCGCAGCCGCGTCGTCACCGCCCGCGATGCCGACCAGCGTGGGCAGCAGATCCATCGTGGAGACCGGAGAGGCGACCCGCGACGCTGCGAACCGGCCCGGAGCGGACACCACCAACGGCACCCGGGCCGAGCCTTCGTAGAAGCTCATCTTGTACCAGAGCCCGCGCTCGCCCTGCATGTCGCCGTGGTCGCTGGTGAGGATCACGACGGTGTTGTCGAGTCGGCCGGCGACGCGCAGGATCTCCAGCAGCCGGGCCAGGTGGTCGTCGACGTAGGAGACCGCACCGAGGTAGGCGTGCCGCGCGGCGCGGACCATGTCGTCGGTGATCTCGATGTCGCCCATCGCACAGACCGCCCGCAGCCGCTCGTCGTGCGGGTGGGTGAGCGCCTCGTCGTACCCGTGCTGCGGCATCGGGATGTCGTCGTCTCGGTAGCGGTCCCAGTACTCCTGGGGGATCGCGTAGGGGTCGTGCGGATGGGTGAACGAGACCACGAAGCACATCGGACGCTCGTCGGCGGACCGGATGTGCTCGTAGAGCGCCCGCTCGGCGGTGTAGGCGACCTCGTCGTCGAAGTCCAGCTGGTTGGTGCGGATGGTCACGCCGGCATCGGTGACCGACGACATGTCGTGGTACCAGTGCGGCCGCTCCTCGGACTCCCAGTCGGGGGTCCAGTCGTAGTCGGCGGGGTAGATGTCGGTGGTGAGGCGTTCCTCGAAGCCGTGGAGCTGGTCCGGCCCGCAGAAGTGCATCTTTCCCGAGAGCAGGGTGCGGTAGCCCAGACCACGGAGGTGGTGGGCGAAGGTCGGCAGCTCGGAGGAGAATCCGGCCGCGTTGTCGTAGGTGTGGGTGCGGGACGGGAGCAGCCCGGTCATCAGCGAGGCCCGGGCCGGCGTGCACAGCGGGCTGGCGGTGTAGGCGTTGTCGAACACCACACCGCGCTCGGCCAGCCCGGCCATCGCCGGAGCCCGGGTGACGTCGTTCCCGTGGAACGGCATGGCAGCAGTCGTCAGCTGGTCCGCGATCACGATGAGGATGTCGGGACGGTCAGCAGCGGTCACGCGGGCGACGTCCGGTCGTGCGGCAGGGCCGCGGCCGGGACCTCGCCGGTCGCGGTCTCCAGCGACGGGGTGTCGGAGATGAGGTGCCGGGTGTACTCCTGCTGGGGGTTGGCCAGCATCCCCGCCGTCTCGCCGTACTCCACGATGTTGCCGTCTGCGAGGACCGCGACCTTCTGCGCGATCGAGCGGACCAGCGGCAGGTTGTGGGTCACGAAGACCATCGACAACCCCAGCTCGCGCTGCAGGTTGCCCAGGAGCTCGACGATCGCCGCCTGGACGCTCACGTCGAGCGCAGACGTGATCTCGTCGCAGATCAGGATCGAGGGCTTGGAGATGAGGGCCCGGGCGATGGCGACCCGCTGCCGCTCACCGCCGGAGCACTGGTCGGGGTAGCGGCTGGCGTAGGCGGCCGAGAGCGACACCTGCTCGAGCATCTCCCCCACCATCGTCTCGGCCTGCTTGCCGGACGCGATGTTGAACACGGCAAGCGGCTGGCCGACGGACTCACCGATCGTCTTGCGGGGGTTCAGGGAGCCGTAAGGGTTCTGGAAGATGTACTGGATCTGGCGGCGTACGTCGGTCGAGCGCGACCGCGCGGACTTGGCCAGCTCGGTGTCGCCGAGCCTGATCGTGCCCGTCCAGTCGTGGTGGAGACCGGCGATCGAGCGGGCCGTGGTGGTCTTGCCGGATCCCGACTCCCCGACGATGGCCAGGACCTCACCCTGCTCGAGGGTCATGTTGATCGAGTGCAGCACCTCGGTGCTGCCGTAGTAGCCCACGACGTTCTCGATGCTGAGCACCGGCTTGTCCGACTCGGACTCGGGGAGGGCGACGGGTTCGCCGTACTCGTCCTGCTTGAAGTCGACCACCTCGAGCGCCTTGATGCAGCGCGAGGAGTGGTCGGGCGTGATCTGGAACATGTCGGGGACGGCGGTCTCGCACTCGTCGATGCGCAGCCGGCAGCGCGGTGCGAACGCGCAGCCGGAGGGGCGCTTGCCCGGCGACGGTGCGTGACCGGGGATGCCGACCAGGCTGCGACCGCCGGTCAGGCGCGGGATCGCCCCGACCAGTCGGCGCGTGTAGGGATGCCCGGACGACTCGAAGAGCACGTCGGCGGGGCCGAGCTCGACGATCCGGCCGGCGTACATCACCGCGACCCGCGTGGCGACCGCGGCGACCACGGCCAGGTCATGGGTGACGTAGAGCGCGGCCACGCCGTGCGAGGTGGCCAGGTCGCGGACCGTCGAGAGCACCGTGGACTGGGTCGTGACGTCGAGACCGGTGGTCGGCTCGTCGAGGATGATCAGGCGGGGCCGGTTGGCGAAGGCCATTGCCAGGCCGACCCGCTGCTGCTGCCCACCCGAGAGCTGGTGCGGGTAGCGGCGCAGGTACGCCGGGTCGTCGCTGAGAGCGACCTCGCGCATCATCTCCGCGATGCGCGCATCGTTCGTCTTGTTGTCGCTCTGGCCGTGCGCCTCGAGCACCTCGCGGAGCTGGACCCCGATGCGCAGCGCGGGGTTCAGGGACGACGCCGGGTCCTGCGGGACGTAGGAGACCTGCGAGCCGCGCAGCCGGCGCAGCTCGGAGTCGCCCATCGTCAGGATGTCGCGGTCGCCGAGCATGACCGTGCCACCGGTGATCTTCAGGCCGCGCCGCGCGTGACCGAGCAGGGACAGGCCCACCGTCGTCTTGCCGGAGCCCGACTCCCCGACCACGCCGAGGACCTCGCCAGGGGCGATCTCGAAGGACGCGTCGGGAACGACGGCCACGCCGCGGGTGGTCTCGATCCGGAGGTTGCGGACCGTGACGGCGGCACCCCCGTCGGTGGTTGCGCCCTGCTGTTCGGGCAGCTGGTCGGTGGTCACTCGTCACCCCGTTCGCGGTCGATGCCGGCCGCCGTGCGGGCGATGCCGTCACCGATCAGCCCGGTGCCCATGGTCAGGAACGCGATCGCGATGATCGGCAGCAGCGCTCCCCACGGCTGGGTGGCCAGGACGCCCTGGTTCTGCTGGATCATCGTGCCCCAGTTGGCGCCGTTCGGGTCGGGCGCCAGACCCAGGAAGGCCAGGGCCGCGATCACGGCGATCGAGTAGGTCAGACGCAGGGTGGCCTCGACCATCATCGGCCCGAGGATGTTGGGCAGGATCTCACCGGACAGGATCCGCACCCTCGACAGGCCCATCGCCTCGGTCGCCCCGATGAAGTCGCGTTCGACCACGGGTTGCGCCGCGCCGCGAGCGACGCGGGCCACCCGTGGCGCGGTGGTGATGGCGATCGCCCCGATGGTGACCCACGCCTTCGGGCCGACCAGGCTGACCGCGACCAGCGCCAGCATGATCTGGGGGAACGCCATGATCACGTCCATGAGCCGCATCAGGATGTCGTCGAGCGCGTTGCGGGCGTACGCCGCCACGAGACCGATCGCGACCCCGATGACGACGCCGATGGCGGTGGAGACGATCGCCATCACCAGGATGCTGCGGCCGCCGTACAGGAACCGGCTCCACACGTCCTGGCCGAGGTAGTCGGTGCCGAAGAGCGCACCGCCACCGGGCGGGGTGTTCGGGATGCCCATGAAGTCGGCGGGCTTGTGCGGCGCGATGATCGGGCCGAAGACCGCGATCAGCACCAGGATCAGCACGAAGACCAGGCCGATGCGGGTGCGCCACAGCCGTAAGGACCGGCTGAGCAGGGTCGACGACTTCACCGGCGGGGTCGGGGTGTCGACACCCTCGGCCAGGGCCGGTGCTTCTTCGGTCGCGCTCACAGACGCGTCCTCAGTCGGGGCGTGACCAGGATCGTGGCCACGTCGGCGAACAGGTTCAGCAGGACATAGACGCCCGCGATCAGGATCGCCAGCGCCTGGACGACCGGGATGTCGTGGTTGAGCACCGCATCCTGGAGGGCGCTGCCGATCCCGGGATAGTTGAAGACGTACTCGATGACGACCACCCCACCGGCGAGGTAGGCCAGGTTGATCGCGATCACCTGGAACACCGGCCCGATCGCGTTCGGCAGGGCGTGCCGGATCAGGACCGTGCGCTCGGGCAGCCCCTTGAGTCGCGCCATCTCGACGTAGTCGCTCTCCAGCACCTCGATCATCGAGGCCCGCATGATCCGGGCGACGTACGGCGCGACCGCGAACACCAGGGTGGCCACGGGCATCACGAGCTCGCTGGGGTACTCCCACGGATGGTGCCCGGGTGGCACCGGACTGATCGCCGGAAGCCAGTGGAAGACCGAGGTCGACAGCAGGATCACCAGGAGCACCGCCACCACGAACTCGGGCAGCGACGCCAGCACCAGCAGCAGGTTGGAGGTGACCGTGTCGAAGGTCTTCTCCCGCTTCAGCGCAGCGTAGGACCCGATCGCGATCGAGACCGGGACCGAGATCACCGCGGCACACAGGACGAGGATGCCGGAGTTCACCAGACGCGGCCCGAGCAGCTTGCCGACCGGCTCCTGCGCCGCCAGCGAGCTGCCGAAGTCGAAGTGCAGCACCCCGCCGAGCCAGTGGAAGTACTGCCCCACCACCGACGAGTCGAGGTTGAGCTGCTTGCGCAGCGCCGCCAGCCGGTCCGGCGTCGCGTCGCGACCGAGGATCGCCCGAGCCGGGTCACCCAGCGCCTGCGTCGCCACGAAGACGACGACCGAGACCAGGAACATCACCAGAAGGCCCAGCAGCAGCCTGCGGATGATGAAGCCGGTGATCCCACCCCCTCGGAACCACTTCATCGGGGGGAGGCCACCTCAGGCGAACCAGATGGTGCGGAACCCGTGCCCGAAGCCCGCCAGGTTCAGCGTGCCCTTGCTGGGCGAGAGACCCTTCACCTTGCTGGAGTGGCCGTCGATCAGGCTGTTGAAGTAGGGGATGATGTAGCCGCCGTTGTCGTACTCCAGCTTCTGCATCTCGTGCTCGATCTCGATCCGCTTCGACGAGTCGGTGGCCCGCAGCGCCTGCTGGTACAGGTCGCCGAAGTTGGACCCGGTGCCCGACTTCGGGGGCCAGTGGGTCTCGTTGTACGGCGAGTTCGGCAGCGAGCCCTGCTGGACCTGGTTGAGGTACCCGCGGGTGCCCCAGAAGTCCACCGAGAACGCGAGCTTGAGGTAGGCGTCGCCGTAGTAGTTCGGGTCGTTCTTCACCGTGATGTTGACCCCGGCGGCCTTGGCCTGGTTGGCGAACACGCTGGCCAGCTCGACCATCCCCGACGCACCGTTGGTGGTGTGCAGGTCGACGGTGAGGCCGTCCGCGCCCGCCGCCTTGAGCAGCGACTTCGCCTGCTCGATGTCCTGCTCGCGCTGCGGGAGGTCCTTGTTGTAGCCCTCGTCGAACGGCGCGTAGAGGTCGTTGGCGATCTGGCCGTAACCCGAGCCGATCTGCTGCATGATCTGGTTGCGGTCGACGATGAGCCGCATGGCCTGACGCACCCGGTTGTCGTTGAACGGCGGCATGTCGATGGCCATGCAGATCGGGATCCAGCCACCGGTCTGGGAGATCAGCGCCTCCACGCCCGATGCCTTCACCGCGCTCACCTGGCCGGCCGGGAGGTCGGTCATCGCGTCGATCTGGCCGCCCTTGAGGGCGTTGATCTGCGCAGTGGAGTCGCTGAAGTCGGTGATCGTGACGCTGTCGAACCACGGCGAGCCGTCACCGCGCCAGTAGTTCGGGTTGCGCTCGCTGACGCTCTCCTGGCCCGGCGTGAAGCTCTTCAGCTTGTAGGGGCCGGTGCCGATCTGGGTCGAGACGTCGCCCTTGTACGCCGAGTAGCCCTTGGGCACCATGCCGAAGGTGTAGCTGGCCAGCGTCTGCGGGATCGTGGAGTCGGGGCTCAGCAGCGGAAGCCGGACAGTCTGGTCGTCGATCTTCTTCAGGTTCTTGATGTCCATCGTCGCGGTGGCGGCGAAGCCGGTCAGGCCGTTGGACTGCGTCCCGATCCGCTGCAGGGAGTAGATGACGTCGTCGGCCGTCATGGTCTTGCCGTTCTGGAACTCGATCCCCTTGCGGATGCGGATCGTGTACTGCGTCGGGTTGTCCGCCTCGACGCTCTCGGCCAGGCCGGTGGTCTGGAGCTGGTAGTCGTCGTCGAACTCCAACAGGGTCTCGAAGGCGCTGACCAAGCGTGCCTGGTCGGGCTTGGTGACGATGTTCTGCCCGTCGAACATGTCCTTCGAGCCGCCACCGGTGACACCGAGGCGGAAGTTGCCTCCGCGTACCGGCTTCCCGGCGGCGTCCGTGGCACCCGAGGTGGCCGTGCCGCCCGGGGCCGCGGGCGAGTTCCCACCGCAGGCCGCGAGGGTGCTCGCCATCACCACCCCGCCGGCGCCCATCAGGAGGTTACGTCTGGAGAGCGGCAGCCACAGGCCGTCCTCTCTCTCGACGACCTGCCAGCGCTTGTCACCCGTTCCGGTCATGTGCGTGCCCCTTCGCCAGCCGGTCGCCTCTGGAGCCACCGATATCGGTGTCGCCCTGTTCCGAGTGTTCACATGATGAACGTACGGTTCACTTGCGTGTCAAGGATCACGCGCATAAAAAGCACCGCTTGGGGTAATACGGCGGCCTATCTCGGGAATTGTCGAGAAAAGGATGCGCCATGAGCAACAAACCCGCGATCGAGGACCTCGACACGTTCCGCGAGCCCCAACGAGGTTTCCGGCACCTCGAGGTGGAGTCGACGGCCCCTCGGCCGTGGCCGGAGTCGCCGAAACCGCTCGCCGTCACGATCGCCGGGGCCGGTCGCGAGATGGGCCTGGAGCAGTTTCTGGCCCTGACCTCTGCCACGGCGTGCCTGGTCGTCGTCGACGGCGTGCTCGTCCACGAGTGGTACGCCGCGGGAGTCGCCGCCGAGGACCGCCTGCTGGGCAACTCGGCCACGAAATCCGCCCTCGCGCTGCTCACCGGGATCGCCGTGACCCGAGGACTCCTCGGCGTGGACTCCGCGGTCCTCGACCACGTGCCCGAGCTGGAGGGCGGTGGCTACCGGCGCGCGACCGTGCGTCAGCTGCTGACCATGACGACGGCCGTCGGCTGGATCGAGGACTACCACGACCCCGACAGCGCGGCCTCGCGGATGATCGGCCGCTGGCGGCAGGGCACGGGCGGCATCCGCGAGCAGCTGGCGGGCATCCCGGACGGCGAGGAGCCCGGCTCGCGCTACGCCTACTGCAGCCCCGACTCGATGGTGCTCGACTGGGTCCGCGAGCGGGCGACCGGCCAGACGTTCACCGAGGCGCTCCGGGAGGTGTGGACAGTGGTCGGCGCGGAGCATGCCGCAGTCGTCGGTCTCGACGCGGCACCCGAGCAGGGTGGCGTGGCCATGGCCGCGGCGGCGCTGGCCGTGTCGGCCCGGGACTGGGCGCGGATCGGCTGGCTCCAGGTCGACGGGACCTGGCAGGGCACGACGCTCGTCGACCGGGCCTGGGTGGAGGCGAGCAGCCGGCCGGAGCGCAGCTTCCTGGCTCCCGGGAGGTTGCCCAGCACGATCACCACCCACGCCGGCTTCGGGTACCACTGGTGGCCGCTGGACGCCGACGGGACTCGGGTCATGGCCGACGGGATGCGCGGACAGTTCGTCTACGTCGACCGGCCGCGTCGCACCGTCGTCGTGAAGACCTCCGCCTGGCCGTACGCCGATGCCTGGTGGGACCGGCAGTGCCGGGACCTGAGCTACCTGGCACTCCCCGCGATCGCCGACGCAGCCGCCGTGGGCTCCTGATGGCCCGGGTCCGCAGCCATCTGCCCAACGAGGAGACCGCGTGCCACCATGACCCCGTGGCCATCACTTCGGAGACGAGGTTCGACGGCTCGGACGTCGAACCCCCGGCGCGGGTGCAGTCGGTGGACCGCGCCCTGCGCCTGCTGGAGGTCGTGGCCGCCACCGCTCCCCGTGGCGAGACGGTGACCACCCTGGCCACCCGGTGCGAGATCAACCGGGCCACCGCCTGGCGGCTGCTGGGCACCCTCGAGGCCCGCGGCCTGGTCGAGCGTGATCCCTCCACCAACCGCTACCGGATCGGCCTGGCGATGATCCGGATGTCCGCGTCGGCCGGCTACGACGGCTTGGTACGCCGTACCCGCCACGTCCTCGAGCGGGTCTCGACGCAGACCGGCGAGACCGCCGACCTGGCCGTCGCCGGGCAGCACGGCGTCACCTACGTCGGCGAGGTGGCTCCCCCGTCGGTGATGGCGATCAACTGGGTGGCCCGCGAGGTGCCCCTGCACGCGACCTCGACCGGCAAGGCCTTCCTCGCCTGGCTCCCGCCCGACGAGGCTCGTGGCCTGCTCGACCTCCCACTCACGCGCTTCACCGACACCACCGTCGCCGACCCGGACGTGCTGATGGCCGATCTCGCCGGCATCCGCGCACGCGGCTACGCCGAGTGCGCGGGCGAGCTCGAGCCGACGCTGTACGGCGTGTCCGCCCCGATCCTCAACCTCGACGGCCGGCCGCTCGGCGTCTTCAGCGTCTGGGGCCCGGTCGGCCGAGTCCCGGTCACCCGGTTCGCCGAGCTCGGCCCGCTCGTCGTGGAGGCCGCGGAAGAGGTCCGCGCCGCCCTGCTCGGCTGAGGCCTCCGCTGGCTGAACCGCCATTCAGAATGGTCGGCGTGGGCTCTTGACAACCGGGG
>JAWWPM010000224.1:0-2668 GCA_033854915.1 Nocardioidaceae bacterium | reverse complement strand
GGGGTGTTCATCCGGGGCGGTCACGCTCCGAACAGATGAACCTGCTCGGTAGCCTTTCACCATGCCCGTCGAGGACCAGGTCGCCGACAGCGCCCGTCGCGCACGGGTCGCGTCGATCGCGTTGGCCACGGCCACCCGGGCCACCAAGGACGCCGCGCTCGAGTCGATGGCGGACGCCCTGGTGGCCGGCACCGACGCCGTGCTCGCCGCCAACGCACTCGACGTGGCCGCCGCCGAGCGGGTCGGCACCGGGGCGCACCTGGTCGACCGGCTGCGGCTCGACGTCGACCGGGTGGCCGCGATGGCGCAGGGTCTGCGCGACGTGGCCCGGCTGCCCGACCCGGTCGGCGAGGTGGTGCGCGGCTCCACGCTGGCCAACGGGCTCGAGCTGCGGCAGGTGCGAGTCCCGTTCGGCGTGGTCGGGATCATCTACGAGGCCCGTCCCAACGTCACCGCCGACGCTGCCGGCATCTGCCTCAAGAGCGGCAACGCGGTCCTGCTCCGAGGCTCCTCCAGCGCGCTGCGCACCAACACCGCGGTGGTCGGCCTGCTCCGCGAGGCGGCCGCCGGCAACGGGCTCCCGGCCGACGTGGTCCAGCTGGTGCCGGGGGAGGGGCACGAGGCGGCGAAGGCGCTGATGCGCGCCCGCGGCCTGGTCGACGTGCTGATCCCGCGTGGGGGGGCCGGCCTGATCCGGTCGGTCGTGACCGAGTCCACGGTGCCGGTGATCGAGACGGGCGTGGGCAACTGCCACGTGTACGTCGACAAGGCGGCGGACCTCGACCTCGCAGAACGGATCGTGCTCAACGCGAAGACCCAGCGCACCTCGGTCTGCAACGCCGCGGAGTCGCTGCTCGTGCACGCCGACGTTGCGGAGGCGTTCTGCGCGCGGATCGTGGCGCGGCTGCAACGGGCCGGTGTGCTCGTGCACGGCGACCCGACGTTCGCGTCCCTCGACGACGTGGTCGTGGCCACCGACGAGGACTACGCCGCGGAGTACCTCGGCCTGGAGATCTCCGCGGCCGTCGTACCCGACCTGGACGCCGCGATCGCGCACATCCGGCGGTTCTCCAGCGGCCACAGCGAGGCGATCGTCACCGGGTCCCAGGAGGCCGCCCGCCGGTTCGTGGCCGAGGTCGACTCCGCGGTGGTGCTGGTCAACGCCTCCACCCGGTTCACCGACGGTGGCGAGTTCGGGTTCGGTGCGGAGATCGGGATCTCCACCCAGAAGCTGCACGCGCGCGGCCCGATGGGACTGCCCGAGATGACCTCGACCAAGTACGTCGTCACCGGAGCCGGCCAGATCAGGTGAAGCTGATCGCGCTGACCCTGGTCTTCGGCATGGTGTCGTCGGTGATCCCGGTCTTCAACATGGAGACCTACATCGTGGTGGCCTACGCGAAGTCCGATGGGACCGCGCTGCAGATCGCGCTGGTGGGCTCGCTGGGCCAGAACCTCGGCAAGCTGGTCTGGTACTACGTGTGCCGGCAGTCGGTCGACCTGCCGTGGCTGCGGCGCCGGATCGAGACCCCGAAGCGGCAGGCGCAGTTCGAGCGCTGGAGCGCCTTCGTGCAGGGCCGGCCCGGGGTCAGCGGGCTGCTCACGTTCGTCTCCGCGCTGATCGGGCTGCCGCCGTTCTTCGCGATGGCGATGATCGCGGGCACCCTGCGGATGAACGTCGTGGTGTTCTTCCTGGCCGGGCTGGCGGGCCGGACGCTGTTCTTCTGGGCGATCCTCGGCGGGGCGCACCTGCTGCTCCGATGACCGGTGGTCTAGTCCTTTTCCGGCGTGTTTCACCCTATTTCGTTGAAAATGCACGCTTATGGCCCTAAATCCGCGGTTTTTCCTGGGGAGCCCGGCACACTGGTCCGCGGGGGGAAGACGTTCCTTGTGACCACGCTGGGGGGTGTGGTCACGTGACCGAGCTGGGGGGCCCGGTCATGCGGATGACGACGTCGACCACACACGTACATGACGGGTATCCGCATGCGCGGGCGCGACAACGCGCCCGTGACGGTCAATCGACGCACGCTGCTGCGCACCGCCGCCTGGGCCACGCCCGTGGTGCTGGTGGTGGCCGCGGCGCCGGCGATGGCCGCGTCCGCGCCGGCGTTCCCGCTGCTGATCACCGCGATGTCCGCGGGCAGCGGTGGCAACAGCACCAAGGTGCTGATGACGTTCAGCGGTGGCACCGGCCTGCTGACCCTCAACTTCGTGCAGCTCAACGGCAACGGCATCTCGATCGGCCCGAACTCGCTCGCCGCCAACGGAGGCGAGGCGATCGGTGGTGGCCAGACCTACCAGCTCGGCGGCAGCTACACCGTCAACTACACCTACCAGGGCACGACGTTCACGCAGCCGGTCGTCGGCACCTGACCGGCGGGCCCGGGGACGGACCACGCTAGGATCGCGCACATGTCGATCCTCAGCGTCGTGCCCCTGGAGGCCAGCACCAGCGCCGGCCCGTGGCCGTTCGTCATCGGTGGCCTGGCACTCGTGATCCTCTTCGGGGCGGTCTTCGCCCTGCTGTCGATGGGCGCGGGTCGCGAGCACTCCTGAGCCCTCGGTGACGGCCGACGTCGCGGCACCCTGGCGCCTGCGGGTCGGCGTGATGGGCGGCAACTTCGACCCGATCCACCACGGCCACCTGGTGGCCGCCAGCGAGGTC
>JAWWPM010000223.1:0-4896 GCA_033854915.1 Nocardioidaceae bacterium | reverse complement strand
GACGTCGACGAGACCCCGCCGTACGACCTGGAAGCGACCTAGGGGACTGCGCGGAGCGCAGGCCCTCTGGTCCTCAGCACGAGGGCACGCGCCAGCGGGCACTCGTGGCCGTCTTCCCTACCCCCGGCTCTGCACCGCCGCGACGCTGTCGAGCGCCAGCAGCACTGAGCGACCCTCGCCCATCGTCGCCTCCACGAAGTCGCCACCGACCCGGGTGATCACCACGTCCCGGCTGCTCCCGTCGACGGCGTGCAGGAGGCAGCGCTCGCCGGCGTCGGCGAGCCGGCGCAGCGCGGAGCCGAGGCCGAGCCGTGCAACCGGTGGCCACGCGACCTCCGGGACCGAGCGCTCGGACGCACCTTCGACGGCTAGCACGGCCGATAGTCGGACCACCCAGTCCTGGGCCGGCCCGTGCACGAGGCACCAGTCGGCCCCCACTCGTTGAAGCACCCCGGCCACCTGGCCCGGGCCACGCACCTCGAGGAGCACCGCACGTCCGATCGAGGCCAGCAACCGGCTGGCCAGGCTGACCGCGGCGTACTCCGAGCGGCTGCGGTCGGCGAGCTCCCCGGCCCGATCCGCGGCGTAGAGGGTCTCGGCCTGCTGCTCGAGGTCGTCGAGGAGCGCGAAGACCTGCTCGTCCCAGTCCACGGCGCCAGCCTGTCACGTCACCGAGGTCCCGCCCCGCGGCGCGTTGTCCACAGCCGCCGGGCCGTGTCTTGCCAACTGGGTCGAATCGTCTTTTACTGATGCAAACAGATGCAAACGAAAGGTTCATGCGGTGACTCTCGGGAGCCGTGACAGCCGGATGCGCTGCCTGGTCGTGTGGATCGGCGCCACTGCGGGGCTGCTCGCCACCTGGTGGCTGACCCGCGCCGGCCTGGTCGACGCGGCGGTCGTCATCGGTCGGCACCGCCTCGGCATGCTCCCGCTCGACCGAGCACTGACCGATCTCGCGGCCGCCCTCCTGCTGGGCTGTGGCTGCTGGCTCTGGCTGGTGACGACGTACGTCGTGCTCGAGGCCGCCCGCGGCTGCGCGGCCCCTCGGCGGCAGTCCCCGTGGCTGCCGGTCGGGCTGCGCCGGCTCGTGCTGTCGGCGTGCGGCGTCGCGGTGGCCGGCGCGCTCACCCAGCCCGCGGTCGCCGTCAGCGCCGGCGTCCATCACCGCCATCCGCACCACGTCGTCGTCCACTCCCCCGTCGCGGGTCTTCCGCTGCCGGAGCGGGCAGCGATCACCATGCCTGCGCGGGGGCCCACGGACCTTCAACGCCGGCCGGGCCCGACCACGGTGGTCGCCCCCGGCGACACCCTGTGGTCGATCGCCGCCCGGAGCCTGCCCGCCACCGCACCCGACGCCGTCGTCGCCCGGTACTGGCGGGCCATCTACGCCGCCAACCGCGCCCGGATCGGCCCGGACCCCGACCTCATCGTGCCCGGCCTGCACCTCCGCCTACCCCGGAAGGACCTTCCATGACCGACCAGCACAACGTGGTCACCCTGCCGGTGACACCCGTGGCCAGCGTCCAGGGCACGCTGGCCCTCGATCTCGGCCCCCGGGTCGAGGTCCCCGAGCCACACCTGCGGGGCCGGCCGGGCGACTCGGCCGTCCTCGACGTCGTCCCCGTCGACCTCGTGCAGCGCCGCCGCTTCGAGCAGCACGCGGCCCGGATCGGCGCGGCGCTGGTGGAGATCGTGGGCGGCGACCGGCCGGTCTCGCAGGTGTTGCGCTGGACCACGCCCGAGGTCTACCAGGACCTCGGCCGGCGGGCGCACCTCGTGGCCCGCTCGGTCGGCCGCCGCCCCGGCACGGGCGGCCTGCAGCCCGTCCGCCCGCAGCTGGTAGCCGCCCACACCAGCTTCATCTCGCAGAGCTGCGCCGAGGTCAGCCTGCACGTGCGGTACGGCGAGCGGTCGCGCGCCGTCGCCGCCCGCTTCGAGCTGATCCGCGGCCGCTGGCAGGTCAGTGCCCTGGAGTTCGCGTGAGGATCTAGCTGATCCGCGCGGTCAGGCCGGTGGGCCCGCCCGGGGCCCCGTGGCAGCGCTTGTACTTCTTGCCCGAGCCACAGGGGCAGAGCGCGTTGCGACCGACGCCGGCGAACTCGTCGTCCGCATTGGTCACGGTGCGACCCGGCTGCGCCGCCGGCACCTCACCGCCACTGCCACCGGTGCCGAACACCGACGCGTCCTCGGACGGCGCGGAGTAGGACAGGTTGGCCGGGCGGCTCTCGCGCTCGAGCCCCTTCGCGGAGATCTGCGGGCGGTGGTCATGCTCGGCCGGAGCCGGTGCCGACGGCAGCTCGCGCGCCATCGGCTCCTCCGCCTGCTCCTCGTCCGCGAGGTCCTCGTCGTCCTCGTCGACCAGTTGGACCTCGAGGTTGAACAGGAACCCGACGGACTCCTCCTTGATGCCGTCCATGATCGCGGTGAACATGTCGAAGCCCTCGCGCTGGTACTCCACGAGCGGGTCGCGCTGGGCGTAGCCACGCAGGCCGATGCCCTCGCGGAGGTAGTCCATCTCGTAGAGGTGCTCGCGCCACTTGCGGTCGAGCACCGAGAGCACGACCCGGCGCTCGAGCTCGCGCATCCCCTCGGAGCCGATCTCTTCCTCACGTGCCTGGTAGGCAGCGTGGGCGTCCTGCTTGAGCGCCTCGATCAGCTCGTCACGGTCGAGGCCCTCGACGCCACCGACCTCGTCGGCCATGGCCTGGAGGTCGAGGGAGAGCGGCCAGATCTGCCGGAGCTGGACGGTGAGGTTGTCGAGGTCCCACTCCTCCGCGAAGCCCTGGGTCGCACCGAGCACGAAGCCCTCGACGACGTCGTCGATGAAGGTGCTGATCTGGTCCTCGAGGTCGGCGCCCTCGAGGACGCTGCGGCGCTCGGCGTAGATCACATGGCGCTGACGGTCCATCACGTCGTCGTACTTGAGGACGTTCTTGCGGGACTCGAAGTTCTGGGACTCGATCTGGCCCTGGGCGTTGGCGATCGCGCCGGTGACCCGCTTGTTCTCGATCGGCACGTCGTCGGGGATCTTCAGGACGGTGAGGATGCGGTCCACCCAGTCGGACTTGAACAGCCGCATCAGCTCGTCCTCGAGCGAGAGGTAGAACCGTGACTCGCCGGGGTCGCCCTGGCGGCCGGAACGACCACGGAGCTGGTTGTCGATGCGGCGCGACTCGTGGCGCTCGGTGCCGACGACGTAGAGGCCGCCGACCGCCTTCACCTCGTCGTGCTCGGCGCCGACCTGCGCCTTGATCGTCTCCAGGGTGCCGGGCCAGGCGGCTTCGTACTCCGCGGCGGTCTCGCCGGTGGGCTCCAGGCCGCGCTTGCGGAGCTCGGCGTCGGCCAGGAACTCGACCGAGCCGCCGAGCATGATGTCGGTGCCTCGTCCGGCCATGTTGGTGGCCACGGTGACCGCACCCTTGTGCCCGGCCATCGCCACGATCTTGGCCTCGTCGGCGTGGACCTTGGCGTTGAGCACAGAGTGCGGGATGCCGCGCTTGCGCAGCTTGTTGGACAGGTGCTCGGACTTCTCGACGGAGACGGTGCCGACCAGGATGGGCTGGCCACGCCCGTGGCGCTCGGCGATGTCGTCGACGACGGCGTCGTACTTCGCCTCCTCGGTGCGGTAGACCAGGTCGGGCTGGTCGCGGCGACCGACCGGCTCGTTGGTCGGGATCTGCACCACCCCGAGCTTGTAGATCTTGTCGAACTCGCTGGCCTCGGTCATGGCGGTACCGGTCATCCCGGACAGCTTCTCGTAGAGGCGGAAGTAGTTCTGCAGGGTGACAGTGGCCAGGGTCTGGTACTCCTCCTTGACCTCCACGCCCTCCTTCGCCTCGATCGCCTGGTGCAGGCCGTCGTTGTAACGGCGGCCGGCGAGCATCCGGCCGGTGTGCTCGTCGACGATGAGCACCTCGCCGTCCATGACGACGTACTCCTTGTCGTTGCGGAACAGCTCCTTGGCCTTGATCGAGTTGTTCAGGAACGAGATCAGCGGGGTGTTGGCCGACTCGTAGAGGTTCTCGATGCCGAGGTGGTCCTCGACCTTGGTGATGCCCGGCTCGAGCACGGAGATCGTGCGCTTCTTCTCGTCGACCTCGTAGTCGACGTCCTTGACCAGGTTGCGGGTCAGCTTGGCGAACTCGCCGTACCACCGCACCTCGTCCTGGGTGGGGCCGCTGATGATCAGCGGGGTGCGTGCCTCGTCGATGAGGATCGAGTCGACCTCGTCGACGATGGCGTAGTGGTGGGTGCGTTGCACGCACTCCTCGATGGAGCCCGCCATGTTGTCGCGCAGGTAGTCGAACCCGAGCTCGTTGTTGGTGCCGTAGGTGATGTCGCAGGCGTAGGCATCACGTCGCTCGTCGGGCTTCATCGACGGCAGGATCACGCCGGTGGTCAGGCCCAGGAAGTGGTGGATCCGGCCCATCCACTCCGCGTGGTACTTCGCGAGGTAGTCGTTGACCGTGACGACGTGGACGCCCTTGCCCTGCAGCGCGTTGAGGTAGGCCGGCAGCGTCGCGACCAGGGTCTTGCCCTCACCGGTCTTCATCTCCGCGATGTTGCCGAGGTGCAGCGCCGCGCCACCCATGATCTGGACGTCGTAGTGGCGCTGGCCGATCACCCGCTTGGCCGCCTCGCGCACGGTGGCGAAGGCCTCGGGCATCAGCTCGTCGAGCGACTCGCCCGCGGCGACCCGCTCCTTGAACTCCGCGGTCTGACTCCGCAGCTCTTCGTCGGTCATGGCCACGAAGTCGTCCTCGATGGCGTTGACGGCCTTGGAGACGACCTCGAGCTGACGAAGGATCTTGCCCTCTCCGATGCGGAGAAGCTTGTCGATGATGACGGGCACGGCGGGATGACTCCTTGCAGATGGGCTGCCAGACGGGCTGACAC
>JAWWPM010000222.1:0-13504 GCA_033854915.1 Nocardioidaceae bacterium | reverse complement strand
CGCCAGCTCGACTACTGGGCCCGCACCGGCCTGGTCGAGCCCACGGTGCGCGGCGCGACCGGCTCCGGCTCGCAGCGCCTCTACTCCTTCCGCGACATCTTGATCCTCAAGGTGATCAAGCGGCTGCTCGACGCGGGCATCTCGCTCCAGCAGATCCGGACCGCCGTCCAGCACCTGCGGGCCCGCGGCACCGACGACCTGACCCGCGTCACCCTGATGAGCGACGGCGCCTCGGTCTACGAGTGCACCAGCAACGACGAGGTCATCGACCTGCTCCAGGGCGGGCAGGGTGTCTTCGGCATCGCCATCGGGGGAGTGTGGCGCGAGATCGAGGGCACGCTCGCCGAGCTGCCCAGCGAGCGCACCGCCGAGGAGCCCCAGGTCTCCGAGGCCGCCGACGAGCTCGCCGCTCGCCGCGCCGCCCGCAAGCTCGGCTAGCTCCCCAGCTTCACCTGCCAACGCCCGCGGCTCCATTCGCGGGCGTTGTGGCGTTGTGCAGCTGCGGTTTGGGACCAAACGGCGAGATGTGAACGTTCCACGTTGCGGTGTGGGACCAATCGGCAGTGGCCGACCAGCCGGCGCCCCTCCGGCGACCATGCCAGTCTCGGTGACCGGACGGGTTAGACTGACGCCGCTGACAATCCCGCACGGGAGAGTCTCTGCCCGGGCCCGGCCCGGGATCGGAGCGCCGAAGGGGCAATTCCTCCCCGGAACCTCTCAGGCGCCAGGACCGTGCGGATCAGGCAACTCTGGAGCGGACGTGACAGAGGGGGAGGCGAATCGAGCCCACATCGAGGAGCCCCCGTTGAGCCAACCGTCTGCCTTCGTCGACCGTCACCTAGGGCCCCGCCCGGACGACCTGGCCCGCATGCTCGAGGCCGTGGGCTTCGCCTCGCTCGACGAGCTGATGGCGGCCGCGGTCCCGACCGCCATCGCCACCGAGGCCCTGGACCTGCCCGAGCCGCTCTCGGAGCACGAGACGGCCCGTGAGCTGCGCCGCCTGGCGGCGGCCAACCGGCCGGCCGAGACGATGATCGGGATCGGCTACCACGCCACGATCACCCCGCCGGTGATCCGGCGCAACGTGCTCGAGGACCCCGCCTGGTACACCGCCTACACGCCGTACCAGCCCGAGATCTCGCAGGGCCGGCTCGAGGCGCTGCTCAACTTCCAGACGGTGATCGGTGACCTGACCGGCCTCCCGACCGCCAACGCCAGTCTCCTCGACGAGGGCACCGCGGCCGCCGAGGCGATGACCTTGGTGCGCCGTGCCCAGCGCGGCTCGAGCGGGCCGTTCGTCGTCGACGCGGACGCGCTGCCGCAGACCATCGAGGTGATCGCCACCCGGGCCCGGGCGATGGGCATCGAGGTGGTCGTCGCCGACCTCACCGACGGGCTGCCCGAGGGGGAGCTGTCCGGTGTGCTGGTGCAGTACCCCGGCGCGTCGGGCCGGATCCTCGACCCCCGCGCGGTCATCGAGCAGGCCCACGACCGCGGCGCGCTGGCCGTGGTCGCAGCTGACCTCCTCGCGCTCACCCTGCTCGAGTCACCGGGCGAGCTCGGCGCCGACGTGGTCGTCGGCTCGTCGCAGCGCTTCGGCGTCCCGATGTTCTACGGCGGCCCGCACGCCGGCTTCATGTCCGTGGCCGCCGGGCTCGAGCGGCACCTGCCCGGTCGCCTCGTCGGCGTCTCCGTCGACGCGGAGGGCCGGCCGGCCTACCGTCTGGCCCTGCAGACCCGCGAGCAGCACATCCGGCGCGACAAGGCGACCTCCAACATCTGCACCGCCCAGGTGCTGCTCGCCGTGGTGGCGTCGATGTACGCCGTCTACCACGGGCCCGAGGGGCTGCGGGCGATCGCGTCCCGGATCAACGACCACGCCCGCCTGCTGGGGGCCGTGCTGCGCCAGCGTGGCATCGAGGTCGTGCACGACCGCTACTTCGACACCGTGCTCACGCACGTCCCCGGCCGCGCTGCCGACATCGTGGCCGCCGCCCGCGAGCGGGGCGTGCACGTGCGGCACGTCGACGACGACCATGTCGGACTGAGCGTGGGGGAGACCTACGGACCCGCTACGTTCTCGGCCCTGCTGAACGCGTTCGGCGTGGCCCAGGAGGGCGGCTGGGGGGTCGCGGCCGTGGACACCATTCCGGGGCCGCTGGCGCGGACGACGGCGTACCTCACCCACGAGGTCTTCTCCAGCCACCACAGCGAGACCCAGATGCTGCGCTACCTGCGCCGGCTCTCGGCCCGCGACTACGCGCTCGACCGGGGCATGATCCCGCTCGGCTCCTGCACCATGAAGCTCAACGCCACCACCGAGATGGAGCCGGTCTCGATGCCCGGCTTCGCCGACCTGCACCCCTTCGCTCCAGCCGAGGACGCCGCGGGATACCGCGAGCTGATCGACCAGCTGGAGGGCTGGCTGGCCGAGGTCACCGGCTACGACGCCGTCTCGATCCAGCCCAACGCCGGGTCACAGGGCGAGCTCGCGGGCCTGCTCGCGATCCGGGCCTACCACCGCGCGAACGGCGACGAGAGCCGCACCGTCTGCCTGATCCCGTCGTCGGCGCACGGCACCAACGCTGCCTCGGCGGTGATGGCCGGGATGCAGGTCGTCGTGGTCAAGGCGGCCCCCGACGGGTCGGTCGACCTCGACGACCTCCGGTCCCTGTGCGAGAAGCACGCCGAGTCGCTGGCCGCGATCATGGTGACCTACCCGTCGACGCACGGTGCCTACGAGGGCACGATCACCGAGCTCTGCTCGATCGTGCACGAGGTGGGTGGCCAGGTCTACGTCGACGGCGCGAACCTCAACGCCCTGCTCGGCCATGCCCGCCCGGGTGAGTTCGGCGGCGACGTCTCGCACCTCAACCTGCACAAGACCATCTGCATCCCGCACGGCGGAGGCGGGCCCGGGGTCGGCCCGGTCGGCGTGCGCGCCCACCTCGCGCCGTACCTCCCGTCCCACCGCGGACACCCCGACCCCGCGAAGCGCGAGGGCATCGGTGCGATCAGCGCCGCGCCGTACGGCTCCGCGGGCATCCTGCCGATCTCGTGGGCCTACATCGCGATGATGGGAGCCGACGGCCTGCGCCGCGCGACCGCCACGGCGGTGCTGTCGGCCAACTACGTCGCTACGCGGCTCGACGGCGCGTTCCCGGTGCTCTACAAGGGACAGGGTGGGCTGGTCGCCCACGAGTGCATCCTCGACCTGCGCGCGATCACCAAGGCCTCCGGCGTCACCGTCGACGACGTCGCCAAGCGGCTGGTCGACTACGGCTTCCACGCGCCGACGATGTCGTTCCCGGTCGCGGGCACGCTCATGGTCGAGCCGACCGAGTCCGAGGACCTCGGCGAGATCGACCGCTTCTGTGACGCGATGCTGGCGATCCGGGCCGAGATCGACCAGGTCGAACGCGGGGAGTGGAGCGCCGACAAGTCGCCGCTACGCGGCGCCCCCCACACCACGCGCGCCATCGTCGGCGACTGGGACCGCGCATACCCTCGCGAGCTGGCGGCGTTCCCGACCGGCCCCGACCCCGACAAGTACTGGCCGCCGGTCGCCCGCATCGACCAGGCGTACGGCGACCGGCACCTGGTCTGCGCCTGCCCGCCCCCGGAGGCGTTCGAGGAGGCCTGACCCGCTGCCGTGCCTAGAGGGCCTGCGAGACGCTCGACATGTTGAAGTCGGGCACCCGCAGGGCCGGCATCGCGGTGCGCGAGAAGTAGTCGTCGCCCCACTCGCGGCTGAACGCCGGCCCGGTGGCCGAGGCGTGCGTGTAGCGGCGCAGCAGGTCGACCGGGCTCTCGTTGAAGCGGAAGTTGTTGACCGCCCCGGTGATCTCGCCGTCCTCGACGAGGTAGACCCCGTCCCGGGTCAGCCCGGTCAGCAGCAGGGTCTGCGGGTCGACCGACCGGATGTACCACAGGCAGGTCAGCAGCAGGCCGCGCTCGGTGCCGGCCACCACGTCGTCGAGTCCACCGGTGGCTCCGTCGATGTCGAGCACCAGGTTGTCGACCGCGGGGGTGACCGGCTGCCCGGTGAGCTCGGC
The DNA here is from genome assembly GCA_033854915.1 of Nocardioidaceae bacterium. Taxonomy (GTDB): domain Bacteria; phylum Actinomycetota; class Actinomycetes; order Propionibacteriales; family Nocardioidaceae; genus Nocardioides. Next base: position 9,449 of record JAWWPM010000222.1, on the reverse strand, counting down.
GGTCTCACGGGTCTGGCGCAGCGCCGCGAGGCGGCCGTGGTCGATCCAGTCGGTGCGGGTCAGCGGCAGGCCGTTGTCGAAGACCGAGTCGTCGTTGCCGGATGCCTCCACCACGGCGTACGGCGCGCACTCGAGGCCGGCGTAGGCCGGGTCGGAGTAGAGCGTGACCTCGGGACGCGCGATCGTCTCGCCGATCCGGGTGCCGCCCCCGCGCCGGCTGTAGACGGACTGCCCGTCGTGGGCGTCGCGGGCGCCGGCGCTCCAGTAGGCGTCGATCATCAGATCGGCCACCGCCGTCGGCGGGAGGATCGTGTCGTAGCGGCCGGCGGGCAGGTCAACCTGGCGCGCCGCCCAGCCGAGCCGCTCCGCGAGCTCGGCCTCGACCGCGAGGGCGTCCACGCCTGCGAAGTCGCGGGTCGCTCCACCCACCCAGGCACTGCTGGACAGGTCGGCGGTCTTGCCGGTGCAGGCGTAGTGGCCGGTGGGCTGCACGTGCCGCAGCCGCAGGCCGGTCGACGAGCCGACGTAGGTCGTGGTCACGTGATGGTCGACGAAGCCGTAGAGCACCCGTCCGCCGGCGCGGGCCCGGCCGAACGCCTCGCCCAGGGCCGGTGCGAACGCGTCGAAGGTGTGGATGTCGGTCTCGCCCGGCTCGTCGTCCCAGGCGGCGTCCGACACGTCGGCCACGAGGTCGTGCGCGTCGGCAGCGGGGGAGCCCAGCAGCGCGGCCGCGTCGGCCGCGGCCACCAGGGTCTCGACCTGCTCGACGGCGCCGGCGCTGCCGGACACGGTGCCGACGCAGACGCCACCGGCCCGCCGGGCGAACGAGACCACGGTGACGTCGACGCCCCGCATCACGCCGTTGGTGGTCAGGGTGTTGTTGGCCCAGCGCAGGTTGGCGCTGGTGCGGTGGTCGGCGATCACGATGCAGTCATCCGCGGTCGAGGCGGCCAGGCCGCGCTCCACGAGCTGCTGGACGGTGGCGATGGCGGCCATCAGTGGGCTCCCTCGTCGTTGGTGTTCAGCACGCGTACGCCGCGGAAGAGCGCGCTCGGACAGCCGTGGCTGACCGAGGCGACCTGCCCCGGCTGGGCCTTGCCGCAGTTGAACGCGCCGCCGAGCTCCCAGGTCTCCGGCCCGCCGACCGCCTCCATCGAGCGCCAGAAGTCCGTCGTAGTGGCCTGGTAGGCCGCGTCGCGGACCTGACCGGCCAGCCGGCCGTCCTCGATCCGGTAGAAGCGCTGCGCGGTGAACTGGAAGTTGAAGCGCTGCATGTCGATGGACCACGACTTGTCGCCCACGACGTAGAGCCCCTGCTCGACCCGGCTGATCAGGTCGGCGGTCGTGGTGCCCTCCGGGCCGGGCTGCAGCGAGACGTTGGCCATCCGCTGGATGGGGATGTGTCCCGACGAGTCGGCGTAGGCGCAGCCGTTGGAGCGGCCCCGGCCGTCGGTGGAGTTGAGCTCCGGGTGCAGGTGCGCCATCGGTCGGTCCAGCTGGTAGCCGACCAGCACCCCGTCGCGGATGATGTCCCAGCTCTGCGTGGCCACGCCCTCGTCGTCGTACCCGATGGTGGACAGGCCGTGCTCGACGGTGCGGTCGCCGGTCACGTGCATGACGGGGGAGCCGTACTGAAGGGTGCCGAGCTGGTCGATGGTGGCGAACGACGTGCCGGCGTAGTTGGCCTCGTAGCCCAGGGCCCGGTCCAGCTCGGTGGCGTGGCCGATCGACTCGTGGATGGTCAACCAGAGGTTGCTCGGGTGGATGACGAGATCGAGGACACCGGCCTCGACGCTCGTGGACACCAGCTTCTCGTCGAGCAGGCCGGGGACCTCGGCGAGCTCGGCGTCCCAGTCCCACGCACCCTCGGCGGGAGAGCCCACGACGTACTCCCAGCCGCGGCCGGCCGGCGGTGCGATCGAGGTCATGTCGTCGAACGTGCCGGTGTTGTCGTCGGCGCCCATCGCGGTGAAGGTCGGCAGGAGCCGGACCCGCTGCTGGGTGGTGCGGGTGCCGGCGGTGTCGGCGTAGTACTTGTTCTCGAAGACCTGGTAGAGCCCCGCGGTCGCGTGCGCCACGGCCGGGTGCCGGCGCAGCCGCTGGGTCCAGTCGACCAGCACCTCGGTCTTGTCGGCCAAGGGGACGGCGAACGGGTCCTGGGCGTACGACGACACCCACTCGACGTCGTCGTGGACCGGCTCGGGGGCGATCTCCACCGGCACCGTGGTCATCGCAGCGGACACCTTCGCCACCGCCACCGCGGTCTCGGCCACCCGGACGGCCTCGTCGACGCTCAGGTGCACCGCGGCCGCGAAGCCCCAGGCGCCGCCGTGGATGACCCGGACCGCGAACCCGAGATCCTCGGCGTCCGAGGCCCCCTGCAGCAGTCCGTCGCGGACCCGGACATCCTGGTAGCGGACCCGCTCGAAGCGGAAGTCGGCGTGGGAGACCCCCAGCTCGCGGGCCCGGGTGAGCGCGGCGTCGCCGAGCGCCCGATAGGGAAGAGAGGTGAATCCGGGGTCGAGACGAGACATGTCGGAAAACCTAGCGGTTGCCCGATCAGGCCCGCAGACGCACGGTCGAGGGCCCGTGGTCGCGTGGCTTGTCGACCTGGACCTGCACCGGGATGCGGCTGCGCATCTCGGCCACGTGGCTGACCACACCGACGGTGCGCCCGGACTCGCGCAGGGAGTCGAGGGTGTCCATGACCAGGTCGAGGGAGGTCGAGTCGAGCATGCCGAAACCCTCGTCGACGAACAGCGTCTGCAACGCCGCCCCGCCGGCCTCGGCGGTGATCACGTCGGCCAGGCCCAGCGCCAGGGCCAGGGCGACGACGAACGACTCGCCCCCGGAGAGGGTGACCGGCTCGCGGGTCACGCCGGTCCAGTCGTCACGGACCAGCAGGGTCATCCCGCCACGGCGCTCCCCGGCGCCGCGCAGGTCGGTGTGCTCGAGGCTGTAACGGCCGTGGGTCATCACCGCCAGCCGCAGGTTGGCGGCGTCCGCGACCTGGGAGAGACGCCAGGCCACGACGTAGGCGGAGAGCTGGATCTGCCAGCGGTTGTCGGCGGCCTTGCCCTCGCAGAACGCCGACAGGTGGGTCGCGACGTCGAGGTCACGGCGCACCGGCGCCCAGGCGTCGTACCGCTCGGTCAGCTCGGCGATGAGGGTGTCGAGGCGCGCGAGCCGGCGACGCTGGGTCTCGGCCTCCGCTACGGCCGCTGCCCGCGCCGACTCGGCGGCATCGTGCTGCGACTCGAGGGCGGTGACATCGGGGGTCTCGGCGTCGGCGATGTCGTGCAGGGCGGGATCGGCCAGCAGGTCGGCCACCGCGGCGAGCCGGGCCGCGTGCCGCGCGAGGTCACGCTCCCGCGCCTCGACCTCGGCCGTCGGCAGCAGTGCCTGCTCGGCCTGCGCGACCGACGAGAACCCGGCCTCGAGCGCCGCCGTGCACCGGGCCCCCGATGCCTCCGCGAGGGAGCGACCGGCCGCGGCAAGCGCGTCCTCGGCGCGTAGAGCGGCCTCCACGTCAGCCAGCTCTGCCGCGGTCTGCGAATGGGCCGACCGGGCGTCGGCGTGGGAGGTGCCGGCCAGTGCCTCGGTGAGCTCGCGCTCGAGCACCGCCAGCCGCTCGGCGACGTGGTCGCGCCGGGTGCGGAGCACGGCTGCCTGCTGGCGCAGCGTCTGGGCCGTGGTCTCCTCGTTGCGCCGGCGCTCCACGGCGTCGGCGAGGGCTCGGGCCACCTGGGAACCGGTGTCGACCTTCGCCGCGAGCTCACGCGCCCGAGCCCGGTGCCGCTCGAGCCCGGCCCGGAGCTCGGCCGCGGACGCGTCACCCGCGACCTCGCGGGCCTGCTCGATCGCGGTCGCCAGGTCGCGCACCTGCTGGTCGTGGGCGTGATGCACGGCGTTGGCGTCGTCGACCGCTCGCAGCGCCGCCCGCTCCGCATCGGCGTCGGGCGCGCCGGTGAGAGGCAGGGCGGGGTGAGGATGGTCGAGGGAGCCGCAGACCGGGCAGTCGGCGCCCACCGCCAGCGCGCCGGCGAGCTCGGCGGCCATCCCCTCGATGCGCGCCTCACGGACGCCGAGCCACGCCTCTCTGGCGTCGAGGGTGCGCGCAGCCGCTGCCGCCAGCTCGGCGAGGGCAGCCGAGTGGGTGAGGGTGAGCCGCGAGATCTGGTCGTGTGCCTGCAGACGGGAGCGGTGGTCGTCGACGGCAAGGCGGGCGTCGGGCAGCGCTAGCTCGGCCGCGCGGACGGCGTCCTGACGCGAGCTCAGCCCGGCGATCACGCGCTCGATGTCGGAGGACTCGAGCACGCGCAGCCGTGCGTCTGCCTCGTCGACCTCTGCCGCGATCGTGGCCCGCTCGTCGCGCAGCGCCCCTGCCTCGTCGGCCCGGGGGACCAGCGCCTCGAAGCGATGGGCGACGCGCCGCAGTGACCCGAGCCGCGCCGTCAGATCGGGTGGTGTGGCCCCGGCGGCAGTGGACAGGCGGTCGATCGCCTCGGCGTGGCGGGCCGTTGCGAGCTCGAGCGCGGCGGTGCGCGACTCGACCAACGGGGTGAGCACGGCCACCTGGGCGGCGCGGTGTGCGGCGTCGACCTGCTCCCGCAGGCTCTCGATGACTTCGGCCCGGGCGCGCAGGGACTCCTGCTCGGCCAGTGCGCCGCGCAGCCGGACCAGTCGCTCTGCCAGGTCGCGGCCGGCCACGAGGGCGACGCGGGTGCGGCTCTCGTCGGCGGCCGTGGCGACCGCACCCCGGAGAGCCGCCTCGACGGCCCGGTGGCTCCGGTCACGGAGCTCGGCCGCCCAGGCGACCGGGTCGTCATCGGGGTCCGGCACGGCAGAGTCGGCCACCTCGCTGATCCGGTTGACCACTTCGGCCACCGCGGTCTCGTGATCGGCGCAGGCGTGGCGCAGGGCCAGTCGGTGCTCGCGCAGCCAGGTCTCGACGCGCTGGAAGCGTCCGGTGTGGAACAGCTGCTGGAGCAGGGCCCGCCGCTCGGTGGCCGTCGACTGGAGGAACGCCTGGAAGCGTCCCTGGGGAAGGATCACGACCTGGCAGAACTGGGTGAGGTTCATGCCGACCAGGCCGGTGATCAGCTGACCGGCTTCGTCGAGCCGGCTGGTCACCGGCTGCCACCCGTCACCGACCCGGCGCGAGACGCTGACGGTCGACTGCTGGGTGGTGGTGCCGGTGCCGCGGCGCTTGGGCCGCTCCCAGGCGGCGGTACGGACGACGCGGTAGGTGCCGCCGGAGAAGCCTGCCTCGAGCTCGACGGTCGGCGCCTGGTCGGGCGCCGCATGGTCTGACCGGAAGCGGCGAGCGGTGTTGCGCTCACCCGGCACCGCGCCGTACAGCGCGAAGCAGACCGCGTCGAGGATGCTCGACTTGCCGGCGCCGTTGGGGCCGGTGAGCAGGAAGAGGCCGGCGTCGTTGAGGGCCTCGAAGTCGAGGTCGACGGGGTCGGCGAACGGCCCGAAGGCGCTGATCCGCAGGTGCTGGATCCGCATCAGCCGCTCCCGGCGGTGGCGGGAACCGGGTCGGCGTCGGGATCGTCGCCGCACGAGTCGAACGCGGCGACGAGCAGGTCCCGCTCGGCCGGGGTGGCGGGCGCTCCCCGCATCTCGCGGACGAAGTCGGTGGCGATCTCGTGCCCGGGACGGTGGGGCTGTGCGGCCAGTCGGTGCCGCTCGGCCCGCTCGCCGCTGGGCGTGAACGCGATCTCGAGGGTGTGCGGGAAGCGGGTCTGCAGCCGCTCCATCGCCCGCAGCGGCCGCTGGGCGTCGGTCAGCGTCGCCTGCAGCCACGCGCGCTCGGCCCAGGAGTACGACGGGTCTGCGAGCAGGTGGTCGAGGTCACCGGAGAGCCGGGCCAGGAGCCGGGGGACCGGCGCCTCGACGAACTCGACCGCGGTCACACCCTGCGGCCCGAGGTCGACCAGCCAGCAGCCCTTGACGTGGTCGGCCTCGGAGAACGAGTAGGCCAGCGGGGAGCCGCTGTAGCGCACGGTCTCGGTGAGCACCTGGCGGCCGTGGAGATGGCCCAGCGCCGTGTAGGCGATGCCGCCGAAGATCGAGGTCGGGACGACCGAGATGCCGCCGACGCTGATGTCGCGCTCGGAGTCGCTGGGTGCGGCCCCGGCCACGAACGCGTGGGCCAAGACAACCGACCGCGCCCCGGGCCGGGTGGCCAGATCGGCCCGGACCCGGCGCATCGCGGCGGTGATCGCGGCCTCGTGCGAGCGGACCGGCAGCTGCCAGGGCTCGTGCAGCGCGATCGGGTCGAGGTAGGGCAGCGCATGGACGGCGACCTCGCCGTACCGGTCGGGCAGCAGCACGGGTCGGCCCACGCCGGCCGGGTCGGTGCGGATGAAGACGCCGGCCGCGTCGATCAGCCGGGAGGAGAAGCCGAGCCGCTGGGCGGAGTCGTGGTTGCCGCTGCTGATGACCACCGAGGCGCGCGACGAGGCCAGCCGGGCCAGCGCCTCGTCCGCCAGCGCGACGGCGTCGACGTGGGGGAGGGCCCGGTCGTAGACGTCGCCGGCGACCACCACGAGATCGACCGACTCGGCCTCGACCACCTCGATCAGGTGGTCGACGAAGCGCGCCTGGTGCTCGAGCATGCCCACGCGGTGGAACGAGCGACCCAGGTGCCAGTCGGAGGTGTGGAGGATCCGCACACGACGAACCTAAGGACCGCCACCGACAGGGCGGCGCCCCCACGCCGGTCAGGTGTAGCGAACCGTCCGTTCGGACCGGGTGAAGCCGTACAGCCGGAGACCGGCCTGGCTCGCCAGGTGCACCGCCAGCGCCGACGGCGCACCGACGGCGACCAGGCTGCCCACCCCCGCCGCTACCGCCTTCTGGACCAGCTCGAAGCCGGCCCGGCCGCTCACGACCAGGCAGGCCTCGCTGGTCGGCAGGCCACCCAGCACCCGGGCTCCGGTCACCTTGTCGACGGCGTTGTGCCGCCCGACGTCCTCGCGTACGACGAGCCGCTCGCCCTCGGCGGTGAACAGCCCCGCGGCATGGACCCCGCCGGTCCTGGCGAAGACCGACTGCTCCTCGCGCAACAGCGCCGGGAGCCGGCGTACGACGTCGGGTTCGGGCAGCGCGCCCTCCCACCATGGCCCCCGGGTCGTGGTCAGCGCCGCCTCGATGCTGTCCTTGCCGCACACGCCGCACGCCGACGACCCGCTGGAGAGACCGGCGTGGCGATGCTCGAGGTCCACCGGCGAGGTCGTGGTCAGGGTGACGACGTTGAACTCCTGCTCGCGGGTCAGGTCCTCGTCGGTGCAGTAGGCGACGCCCGCCAGGGCGTCCGGGGCGACCAGTCCTTCGTGCACGGTCCAGCCGGCGGCCAGCTCGAAGTCGTGTCCCGGGGTGCGCATCGTCACCCACGCCCGGCGGGCCGGAGAGCCGGGCCAGGACAGGCGGATCTCGAGGGGCTCCTCGGCGGCGACGGTGTCCTCGCGGAGGCGTTCCTCGCCGTCCACGAGCTCGGCGACGCGCACCCGCACGGTGGCGCCGGGGCGACGCTCGAGCTCGGACACACCCCCAGCCTAGGAGCCAGGCACGAAGCCGCGTGCGACAGTACGCAACCAAACCCCTTCGACAGACGTCTGTTGGAGCAGAGGTGCCGACCACGGGGAAGGCGCACGATGGAGGGAAACAGATGAAGAAGCCCACTTCTCGGGCCAGGGTGCTGGCGTCGGCTGCCATCGCGACCGGGCTCTGCCTCGGCGCCGCAGCGGCCGTGCAGGCGCCGTCCCAGGCCGCTACCGGCACCTGCGACACCGCTTACCCGGTGTCGTCCCTGACGTCCGGTCAGGCCGTCAACGGACTGACCGTCGCGAGCGGCACGACGCCGCAGGCGTTCTCCGGTCAGGTGCTCGGCGTCCTCAAGGACGGCATCGAGCCCGGCGTCGACATGATCATGATGCGCCTCACCTCGCCCGAGATCGACCGCGTCGGCGGCATCTGGGAGGGCATGTCGGGCTCGCCCGTCTACGCCGCCGACGGGCGTCTGATCGGCGCGGTCGCCTACGGGCTGGCCTTCGGCACCACCCCGGTGGCGGGCGTCACGCCGTACCAGAACATGCAGCAGTTCGCCGGCACGCCGGCGACGCCGCTGCGGGTCGAGGTCCCGACCTCCGCAGCCCGGGCCATCGCCCGGTCGACCGGCGTCACCGCGGCCCAAGCCGACCAGGGCTTCACCGAGCTCAAGGTGCCGACCGGCATCGCCGGGCTGAGCCCGCGGGCGCTGGCTCGCGACACCGGACGCCCCTACCTCGACCCGCACGCCTACGTCGCGGGCCGCGCGACCGCGGCCGCGAGCCCGACCCCTGCCGACATGATCTCCGGGGGCAACCTGGTGGCGACGCTGTCGACCGGCGACGTCCTGCAGGGCGCGGTCGGCACCATCACCTCGGTCTGCAACGGCACCGTGGTCGGCTTCGGCCACCCGTTGAACTTCGTCGGCAGGTCCACCTACGGGATGGCCGGCGCCGATGCGCTCTACATCCAGGAGGACCCACTGAACGTGCCGTTCAAGCTGGCCAACATCGGTGACCTCCTGGGCACCGTTCAGCAGGACCGGATGACCGGCATCGCCGGGCTGATCGGTCTGGCCCCGCCGAGCCTGCCGATCACCTCCACCGTCACCTACACCCCCACGGGCGGCACGGCCCGCTCGCGCACCGGCCATTCCGACGTCCAGCTCCAGGACGCCGCGGCCGGTACGGCGAACTACGAGCTGATCCTCAACCACCAGGCCGAGCTGGACGCCTACCAGCCCGGCTCCGAGGCCCAGTCGTGGACCGTCAACGGCCACACGGCGTCCGGTCCGTTCACCTTCACCGGTGGCAACCGCTACACCGATGGCTTCGACATCACCTTCGCCTCGGTGTGGGACCTGCCGGACCTGGTCTGGCTGCTGACCAACGTCAACGGCGTGACCGTCGACCAGGTCACGGTGACCTCCGACGTGAACGACAGCACCGCGACCAAGCGGATCGCCGGCCTCCAGCAGCACCGTGGCGGCGCCTGGCACGACGTCAACAGCACGCACCCGGTGCTGGCCAAGGCCGGCCACCACACCGCCCTCCGGGCGGTCTACGCGGGAGGTTCCACCGGCAAGCGGTTCGCTCTGGCGGTGCCGGCCCGGGCGTCCGGGATGCGGGGCAAGCTGAGGCTGTCCGAGGCGCAGCCCTTCCCGTTCGAGGTGTTCCCCATGCCGAAGTCGATCGGCGCCGTCCGCAAGCTCGTCGACGGGGCCGTGCGCAACGACCAGGCCGACGTCAGCTTCTCGGCGATCGGTGGCAAGTCCCGTCCGGTGGAGCTCCACCTGGTCACGCCGAAGGACGACGAGGTGATCACGGGTCACCAGGCCTTCAAGGTCCAGGTGCGCTGACCCCTGCACGTCCCGCCGACGGCCGTGCTCACCC
>JAWWPM010000221.1:0-11442 GCA_033854915.1 Nocardioidaceae bacterium | reverse complement strand
CCGTGCTCGCGGGGGTCCTTGAGCTGGGCACAGGGCTCCCCGTCGTCGTCGACGTCTCCGGCCGGCCGTGGTGCGGTCATCGGGAGGAGCGCGGCGCGGAGCACGGCGCCGTCCTCGACCGACCCGTAGCCCTTGAGGCGGATCCCGCCGGCACCGTCCTCGGTGATCGACAGGTAGCGGCTCAGGTGGGCGGCGCGTTCCTCACGCTCCAGCGCCCGCTCGAGCCGCCGGTCCTCACCGTGCGGGTCGACGACATGGAGCAGGTGCCGGCCGGTGCGGGCCAGGTCGGTGGCATCGAGGTAAGCAGCGGAGGCGACCATCAGCTTCTCCCCCCGAGCGCGTAGGAACGGGTTGGTGGGCAGTGCCTCGACCGAGGCCACGATGAGGTCGGCCTGACCCGGCGACACCCGTCCCGCGAGGAGGCCGCGGCGGACCCGGTCCATCGACCCGGTCAACGCCCGCGCGCGCACCAGCCGCTTCTTGCCTTCGCCCTTGCGCAGGCCACCGGCGTGGGTCAACCAGTCACCGGTCGACCCAAAGTGCAGTCGCTCCTTGGCCAGGTCGCGAGCCTCGGCCTCGACGACCGCACCCGCCTCGACCGCGGCCGCCGCCGCCACCAACACCTGGAGCCCCTCGACCACCGAGACCAGGACCTCATCGGACTGAGCAGACCACAGCACCTCCCCAGCCCCTGCAGCCGGTCCACGAGCTCGGCCACCACACCAGACGGTGTGGCCTCGGGGGCATCGTGGCGGTGGATCGACATAGGAATATCGAATCACCGGCCACCGACAGTCAGGTCGATATCCACAAGGCTTATCCCACGATTCGAGATAATCCACAGAAGATAATTTTCGGGCCCACTTACCGTCCACAGAAAAGCTAGAACTCGGATCTTGAAACCGCAACCACAAGGAGCACCCCAAACAACGACGTACCCGAAAAGCCACGGCGAGAGGAACCGCAACCACAAGACCACCGCCACCACGCTCTGTCGTTCAAAGACCGCAACCCAAGGCGGCGAGGGACCTGGTCACGACCTTGCTCGACCAGCGGACTGCCTGGCCTCAGGCGAGGCCGAGGTCGTCGCGGGCGGCGTCGAGGGCGGTCGCGGCGGCTGTCTGCACGAACGGGTCGTCGGGCTCGATGCCGGCGTCGTACTCGTAGACCCAGTGCACCGGTGAGTGGCCCGAGGGCGCCCGGCGAGCCACGACACGCACGCCGCGGCGGCCGTCGATGGGCACGTGGCGTGAGATCACCACGCTCGCGGTGACCCGCTCCCGGACCAGCTGGAGGAGGCGGTCGGCGTCGCGGCCGGACTCGCCCAGCACGAGCGCGTGCTCGACCCGGGGCTCGCCCCAGCTGCCGACCTCGCTGACGCGCAGCAGCGACTGCTCGCGGTCCCACACGGCGGCCTCGACCTGCTCCCACGGCAGCCGCGCCCCGGGCAGGTAGAGAGCGTCACGGGTGCCGAGCACCCACGCGTCGCCCTCGACCGGCGCCCAGGCCAGGGCACGCTCTCCCGGGTGGAGGTCGATCGGCGGGCGCTCGCGACGCAGTGACTTCAATGGGACCTCACGAGGCGCCCAGGGCCAGGTCGCGGAGCTGGCGCCGGTGCTGCTCGAGAGCCGTCAGCTCGCCGAACATGCGGTTGTACTCGGCGGTGTGCTCGACGGGGTTGGTGCGCTGGAGTCGCGACTTCACGTCTGCGATCCGCCGCTGCGCGGTCAGCTCTTGCAGCCGATAGACGGTGTTGGCGATGAACGCCTCGTCGGCGCCCTTGCGGCTCGGCACCGGCTCGACGGCCAGCGCCGAGACAGCGGCGGACACCGCCGGGTCGGTGGTCAGGTCGCGCAACCGGGCCGCCCAGCCGGCCTCCGCCTTGGCCAGCCCGCCGGCCAACTCGACCAGCTCCCAGACGGCGCGGTAGGTCGGGTGGGTGAAGTCGTTGGCACCGACGTCGCGTGCGGTGCGGCCGACCGCGGTCGGCTCCTGCACGACCAGCTTGAGGGTCTCACGCTCCAGCGCGAAGCGGGGGTCGCGCAGGTCGGGCAGTGGCCGCTGGGGTGGTTGCGGCTGCTCCGGTGCTGTCCCGGATGGCCGGGATTGGTGCGGGGCGGTCGCGGGACCACGACTCGCTGCCCGACGCACCTCCACCTGCACGTCCGCGGGGTCCATGCCGGTCAGGGAGGCGATCTCACGCGCGAACGAGCTCGCGACCACCGCCGTGTCGCGGCTGCTGTGCACGAGCGCAGCCGCCTCGCGCACGGCCCCGACCCGCCCTTCGGCCCGGTCGAGGTCGTACTTCTTGACCACGTTGGTCAGCACGAAGCGGTAGAGCGGCTGTCGGCGGGCCACCAGCTCTCGCACGGCGGCGTCGCCCTGCTGGATCCGCAGGTCGCACGGGTCCAGGCCCGACGGCTCCACCGCGACGTAGGTCTGGGAGACGAAGTTCTGGTCGCCCCCGAACGCCCGCAGCGCGGCCTTCTGCCCGGCAGCGTCGCCGTCGAAGGTGAAGATCACCTCGCCCGGGAACTCGGAGTGGTCGTTGAGGAAGCGGCGCAGCACCCGCGCATGGTCGTCACCGAACGCCGTACCGCACGTTGCGACGGCGGTGCCGACCCCGGACAGGTGGCAGGCCATCACGTCGGTGTAACCCTCGACCACGACCGCCTGGGACGTCCGTGCCATCTCCCGACGAGCGAGGTCGATGCCGTAGAGCACCTGGCTCTTCTTGTAGAGGGCGGTCTCGGGGGTGTTGAGGTACTTCGCCTCGATCCGGTCGTCGTCGAAGATCCGCCGGGCACCGAAGCCGATGGTGTCGCCGCTGGAGTCGCGGATCGGCCACAGCAGACGGCCCCGGAACCGGTCGTACGACGAGCGACCGATCGCCACCAGACCCGCCGCGACCGTCTCCTCGTCGGTGAAGCCCTTCTGCCGCAGGTGACGCAGCAGGGACTCGCCGTCGCGCGGTGCGAAGCCGACCCCGAAGTGCTCAGCGGCTGCCTGATCGAAGCCGCGCTCCCCCAGGAAGGTGCGCGCGACCTGCGCCTCGGGCGTCGCCAGCGCGTCGGCGTAGAACTCCTGGGCGAGCTTGTTGGCCAGGACCAGCCGCTGCCGCTGCGGCCCACGCGGCTTGTCGTCGCGCCCGTCGCCGTCCTCGCGGCGCAAGGTGACGCCGTACTTGCCGGCCAGACGTTCCACCACCTCGCCGAACGCGAGTCCGTCGATCTTCATCAGGAAGGAGATGACGTCGCCGCCCTCCTGGCAGCCGAAACAGTGGAAGAACTGACGCCCCGGGTTGACGTTGAACGACGGGGACTTCTCGTCGTGGAAGGGGCACAGACCCTTGAGCGAGCCGCCGCCGGCGGGTCGGAGCGTGACGTAGTCGGAGACGACCTCTTCGATCTTCGCCTTCTCCCGCACCTCCGCGATGTCTTCTTCGCGAATTCGGCCGGCCACGGTCGGAGTGTACGGCGGCCTCCCGACACCTGGCAGGGCGGATACGGCGTGAGATCCGGGGTACGGGCCACGTATGAGCACCACGACCTCAGGAACCACAGGACCACCCACCGGACCCTCCGGCGACCCGACCCTCGGCGCTCTGGTGCACGACCTGACCCAGCAGGTGCCGGAGCTGATCCGCTCGGAGCTCCGCCTCGCGCAGGCGGAGATGACCGAGAAGGGCAAGCGGGCCGGGATCGGTATCGGCATGTTCAGCGCGGCCGGGCTCCTGGCCTTCTTCGGCCTGGCCTGCGTGATCACCACCGCGATCCTCGCGCTGGCGCAGGCCCTTCCGGGCTGGCTGTCGGCGCTGATCGTGGCCGTGGTGCTCTTCGCCATCGCGGGGGGCTTGGCACTCGGAGGCAAACGAGAGGTCGAGCAGGCCACGCCGCCTGCGCCCGAGCACGCCATCGAGGGCGTCAAGGAAGACATCGCCGTGGTGAAGGGAGAACGATCGTGACCGACCAGCGCACGACAGCCGAGATCGAGACCGACATCGAGCGTCAGCGTGACCACCTGGCGGAGACCGTGGACCAGTTGAGCCACAAGCTCGATGTGAAGGCCCAGGCCAAGGAGCGGGCTGCTCGCCTCCAGGACCGCGCCACCACCGACAGTGGCAAGCCGCGCCCCGAGGTCGTCGCCGGAGCGGTCGCGCTGGTAGCAGTCGTCGCCGGGCTCGTCTGGTGGCGGCGGCGATGACGTACGACGAGCGCGCCGGCGAGGACCGGGCGGACCAGACGACCCCGGACGCGGACGACTCCCGAAAGCCGGACTCGCCGACCAAGCTCTCCGGCCGGTCGTGGATGTACGTGCTGCGCAAGACGTGGCGTGAGTTCGGGGACGACCACTGCACCGATCTCGCGGCGGGGCTGACGTACTACGCCGTCCTGGCGCTGTTTCCGGCCGCGATCGCCCTGGTGTCGCTCCTCGGGGTGATCGGCCAGGCGCAGAACAGCGTGCAGACGGTGCTCGACGTCCTGCGACCCCTCGTGTCTCCCAGCACGTTGAAGACTCTGGAGCCCGCGCTCACCCACATCGCCGGCTCTCCGGGGGCGGGCATCGGCCTCGTTGTCGGCCTGCTGGGCGCGTTGTGGTCGGCATCGGGCTACGTCGGCGCCTTCGGCCGGTCGATGAACGCCATCTACGAGATCGACGAGGGCCGGCCCTTCTGGAAGCTTCGCCCGTTGACGCTGCTGGTCACCCTCGTGGCGATCCTGCTCATCGCCGTGGTGCTCATCATGTTGATCGTCTCCGGGCCGCTCGCCTCGTCCCTGGGCTCGGTCATCGGGCTGAGCGCACAGGCTGTGACGGTCTGGAACATCGTCAAGTGGCCGGTGATCGCGCTGTTCGTGATGGTGATCGTCGCGATTCTCTACCACGCCACTCCCAACGTGAAGCAGCCCAAGTTCCGCTGGCTCTCGGTCGGGGCGGTCGTGGCGATAATGGTCTGGATCGCGGCTTCGGTAGCGTTCGCGTTCTACGTCGCGACGTTCGGCAGCTACGACAAGACGTACGGCTCCCTGGCGGGCGCCGTCGTGGGCCTGCTGTGGCTCTGGATCACCAACGTCGCCCTCCTGTTCGGGGCTGAGCTCGACTCGGAGCTCGAGCGTGGTCGACAGCTGCAGGCCGGCATCGCCGCCGAGCGTGAGCTTCAGCTACCCGCTCGTGACACGAGCGGCATCCGGAAGGCGCGCAAGAAGGAAGAGAAGGACATCGAACGGGGTCGGCGGATCCGGGACGCGGCCTTCGACTCGAACGAGCAGGACCAGCACGAGCAGGGCGAGAACGCGGCGACCGACCAGCCCGACGGATCCTCCGACGGGCGGCGCCGCACCACCACCACAAGGGAGAAGACGTCATGAAGAAGCTGTTGTTGCTGGCCGTTGCGGGCGTGGGATACGTACTCGGGACCCGAGCCGGCCACGAACGCTACGAGCAGATCATGGGCACCGTGAACAAGGTGAAGAACGACCCGCGGGTGCAGGAGAAGACTCAGCAGGTCGTCGAGACCGCCAAGCAGCAGGCCCCGGTGGTCAAGGACAAGGTCACCAGCGCAGGCAGCTCCGCGGCGGCCGCGGCCAAGGACAAGGTGTCCGGCTCGGGCGACAAGGTGTCCAGCCCGGACGACCGGCCCCAGCCTGCCTACATGGCCGGCCCCCAGGGCGACCTCCCCTGACCTGAGCCCGGTCAGACCAGGCGTTCGTGCCAGGCGGCCGCGCTGGCATCGGTCAGCGCGGCCACCTGGTCGATCAGCACCCGAAGACGCGCCGCGTCGTCGGTTGCGCGCTTCCAGTCGTCGGCGAACGGCCGCTCGAGGACCGACGGCCCGGCTGCCACCAGCGCCGCGACCAGCTCCGAGAGCAGCTCGCGCTGGCGGGCCATCGCGCGCACCCGGTCGTCGGCCTGCATCACGTAGTGGGCCGCGATCCCCTTGAGGATCGCCATCTCGACCAGCGAATCGGCGGTCACGACCAGGTCGGCGTGGTGCCGCAGCAGCGGACCGGGGTACGACGCGAACGTCGCGGTCCGCGCGGACGCACAGAAGCGGCCGATCAGGTCGCTGGTGAGGTTCTTCAGCGCGGCGAGGCCGCGCCGGCTGCCGTCGTACGGCTGGACGGGCCACGAACCCACCGAGCGGAGCCCGGCCAGCCCGGTCACCAGGGCGTCGGGAGTGACCTCGGGGAGGTACCAGCCGCGCACGGCCTCCTCCACCGCGGCCACGTCGAGCGTGGTCAGGTCGATCCGGCCCGCCACGATGCCGTCCTCGACGTCGTGCACCGAGTAGGCGACGTCGTCGGCGAGATCCATCACCTGCGCCTCGACGCACTGGCGGCGCCCCTCGACCCCCGACCGCATCCAGTCGAAGACCGGCCGGTCGTCGTCGTACACCCCGAACTTGCGGACCACCCGCGGGGAGCCGTCCGCGTGCACCCCGGCCGGCAGGTCGGCGTCGGCGATGAGCCAGGGGTACTTCGTGCAGGCGTCCAGGGTCGCGCGGGTCAGGTTCAGGCCGACCGAGCGCCCGTCGGGGGAGAACGTCTTGGCCTCGAGCCGGGTCAGCAGCCGCAACGTCTGCGCGTTGCCCTCGAAGCCGCCGCAGTCGGCGGCTGCCTCGGCCAGCACCCGCTCGCCGTTGTGCCCGAACGGCGGGTGGCCGAGGTCGTGAGCCAGGGCGGCGGTCTCCACGAGGTCGGGCTCGCAGCCCAGCGCCCGGGCCAGGTCCCGCGCCACCTGCGCCACCTCGAGGCTGTGGGTCAGCCGGTTGCGCACGAAGTCGTCGGACTGCGGGCCGACCACCTGGGTCTTCGCGGCAAGCCTGCGGCTGGCCGCCGCGTGCACCACCCTGGCCCGGTCGCGCTCGAACGGCGTGCGCTCGGGGGCGGGGACCCGCTTGGGCGGCTCGTCGACCCAGCGCTCCGTTGCGGCATCGTCGTAGTCAGGCATCGCGCCGAATCTAGCGTGGCGTCGGGTCGGCCTCAGTCGGGGACCAGCAGGTCGTGGACGGGCTCGGGCTTCCCCACACTGGTCGCCGAGGTGCCGCGGCGGACGAACTCGCGGGCCGGCGGCCAGGTGGCCACGAACTGGTCACCGGTGGGCTCGTCGTAGCGGATGAAGGTGACGTCGGAGACGTCGAGCGAGAACAGGTGGAAGTGGCCCGGCTCGGGCTCCCAGCCGAGCCCCGCGAGGACGGCATCGGCATAGCGTCGCTGAAGGGAGGCGTCCTGCTCGTCGACCGCGCGGCCGCGGAGCTTGAGCTCGCCCTCGGCACCCTCGCGGCCGGTCACGATGCTGTGCACCAGCACGCGTGGGTCGCGCAGGAGGTCGCGCGCCTTGAAGGAGCCCCAGAGCATCGACAGCAGCAGGTCGCCGTCGAGGACGAACGGCTCGACCGGGCTCAGTCGGGGCGAGCCGTCCTTTCGCAGGGTCGCCACCAGGACGACCCCGGGGTCGAGCAGCCGGGCGCGGGCCACCTCGGCGAGTCGTGGCTGTCGATCGACGAGCTCGTGCCAGTGCATGCGACCTCCCGGGCGTAGGGCGTACCCCGGAGCCTCACACCCGGCACCGACACCGGCTCGAACGGTCCTCGCTCAGTAGACCGAGACGTGTACGTGATCCATGTGGTTGGCGGTCGGCGAGCCGTGGTCGCCGTAGTAGCGCCAGCCCTCCGAGGCCCGCACGGGCGTCCAGATCCGGTCCCACCAGATGACGTCGAACAGGTGGAGCTCTGCGGCGTGCGACTGGAGGTAGGCGGCGATCTGGTCCCCCAGCGCCTTGTCACCGGTCATGATGTCGAGCGCCTTGCCGCTGACGTGCTCGCCGTGGTCGTCCCAGCCGCCGTACGTCGTGATCTGCGGGAAGGCGTGGCACACCGAGCGGTAGACGTAGACCGCGGCGGACGTCAGGCGGTACTCGACCGACGAGTCGGGGCACGGGGCCATCGACAGGCCGGCAGCAGCAGTGACGCCTGCGGCCGGCTTGCTGTCGGAGAGGTAGCCGGCGGTCACCCAGCGCGACTTGCCGTCGACGACGAGCTCGACGCGTCCGTCGGCGCTACGACCGGTGACGAGCACGTGGCGCCCGGACGCGACCTCGCCGACCTGGAGGGCGTCCGCGGCCGAGGAGGACCAGAGGTTGAGGTCGGTGGTCGTCCACCGGTGGGTGTCCGCGCGGGCGACGGCCAGGGCCGTGGCGCGGGCTGTGGCCAGGACCGCCGAGCGGGAGGTGGCCGCGCCGAAGCCGGTGCCACCGTCGGCGGCACCATCGGCGGGGGCGGGCTCACGGAGCCCGGTGCGGTCGAGGGTGCGCGAGATCGGGGCCTCGCGCACGGTCTGCTCGGCCGCTGAGAGGGAGAGGGGGGTCGCGTGGTGGGCGACCAGGGCCTTGGCCGCGGGGTCGGCGGCGAGGACGCCGAGGCCGACCGCGGGAACGGTGGCGGCGACCGCCGCGCCTGCGGCGATGTGGATGGCGCGTCTACCGGTGAGGGCAGCGAGCCTGCGGGCATTGGGCTCCCGCTTGTGGCGATGGGTGGCCACAGCGCTGATTCCTTTGCTGTTGCTGTCGGGGGTCCGGCCCGAGAATGACCCCCTGCCCGAGTGGAGGTCACGATTCGGACACGACGGGCAGTCAAGCACACGATCTGACGCGTGTCTCAATCCGGGTGGTACTCGGGACGGGTGGCCCTCGTCACTGGTACTCACCGCGAACGTCGTCCCCGGGGTCACCCACCGGTGGTCTCGTTGGCGTCCTCGGTGAGCCTCAGGCTGGAGCCGTCGGTGTCGTCGAGCCAACCCTCCGGCAGCACGACCCGGCTGCGCGGCGAGCCCTGCCGGCCGCGGGGCGTGCCGAGCTCGGCGACCGGGAACTCCTCGTCAGGGTCCAGCTCGGCGAGCAGGGCGTCGAGCCCGGCCAGCGACTCCACCAGGGCCAGCGAGTGCCGCAGCGGGCCGCCCGCGCGGAAACCCTTGAGGTACCACGAGACGTGCTTGCGGAACTCCTTGCAGCCCCGCTCCTCACCCATGTGCTCGCTGAGCAGCTCCGCATGCCGGCGCATGGTCACCCGCACCTCGCCGAGGGTGGGCAGGGTGGGTCTCGACTCCGCTCGCCCACCGGGATCGGCGAACGCCGCGGCGAGGTCGCGGAACAGCCACGGACGGCCCAGGCAGCCCCGGCCGACCACAACGCCCGCGGCACCGGTCTGCTCGACCATGCGCAGCGCGTCGCCCGCCTCCCAGATGTCTCCGTTGCCCAGGACCGGGATGCCGACGTGCTCGACGAGACGCGCGATCGCGTCCCAGTCGGCCTCGCCGCTGTAGGCCTGCGCCACGGTCCGCCCGTGCAGCGCGATCGCCGCGACCCCGGAGTCCTCGGCGATCCGGCCGGCGTCGAGGTAGGTGAGGTGGTCGTCGTCGAGGCCCTTGCGGGTCTTCATCGTGACCGGCACGTCGTACGGCGTCGCGGCGGCCACGGCGGCGGCCAGGATGTCGGCGAGCAGACCGCGCTTCCAGGGCAGCGCTCCCCCGCCGCCCTTGCGGGTGACCTTGGGGACCGGGCAGCCGAAGTTCAGGTCCACGTGCGCCACGCCGTACTCCGCGCAGAGGATCTCGGTGGCCTTGCCGACGTACGACGGGTCGGTGCCGTAGAGCTGGACCGAGCGGGTGGTCTCGCGCTCGTCGAAGACCAGCATCTTCAGGGTCGTCGAGTCACGCTCGACCAGGCCGCGCGAGGTGATCATCTCGCAGACGTAGAGCCCGGCTCCCTGCTCGGCACACAGGCGGCGATAGGCCGCGTTGGTGATGCCGGCCATCGGTGCGAGCACGACCGGCGTGGGCACGGTCAGCGAGCCGAGGACGAGCGGGGACATGCCTCGATTGTCCGGCGTGGCCGGTCAACCCGCCAAACCCCGGTCGTCACACCAGGGCTCAGCCCTTGCCGTGCCGGGGCTTCTGCACGGCGCCGTGCCAGGTGATCGCGTCGTAATCCTCCGACGGGCGGAAGCTCATCGACACCAGCTTGCCGTGCTTGGGCACGAAGTACACCAGGCACACGGTGGTGTGGCTGCCCCGCTTGAACTTCGCCGGCAGCGGTCGGCTCGGGCAGGCCGGGAACTGCGCCTGGAACGTCGAGGCCTGCAGCAGGGTGTGCTGCTGGTCGAGGAGGTACAGCGGGACGGGCACGTGGCTCAGGTCGCTCGGACCGAGGTTCTTCACGGTCACGTGGACGAAGTACGGCGTGGAGCGCCGGGTGGCGCGGTCGAGCCGGAAGTCACGGAACGTGCTGACCGGGACCTGCTGCTGGCGGGTGACCGCCATCTTGATCACGCCGACCGTCTTCTGGTCTGGCTGCCAGGCGACGGTCGCCGCCTGCCCCAGCTTCAGCGACGTGCCCTGGGCGGTCACCGTGGTGCCCTGGGGCACCGGGAGCGACGAGCCGGCCGGGGTCGTGGGAGCCGAGCTCTGGCCGTGGCTCGACGTCGGGCTGCTGCCCTTGCTCCCGCTGCTGCCCGGCTCGGTCTGGGGGCTCGACGAGCCGGAGCCCGAGCAGGCGGCCAGCACGAAGGCGACGGAGACGAGCAGGGCCGCGGCGGGTCCCGGGCGCAGGCGGGCGGTCACGCGGTCATTGTGCACGACGGGACGGCACCGGTCCGGGACGCCACGGCCACCATCAGCAACCCAGCAGGCGCTGGGCGAACCAGCCGCTGACCTGGTCGAGGGCGATCCGCTCCTGCGACATGCTGTCGCGCTCGCGGACGGTCACGGCGTGGTCGTCGAGGGTGTCGAAGTCGACGGTCACGCAGTACGGCGTACCGATCTCGTCCTGGCGGCGGTAGCGGCGCCCGATCGCACCGGAGTCGTCGAAGTCGACGTTCCAGCCGTGGCCGCGCAGCTCGGCGGCGAGGTCGCGGGCCTTCGGCGACAGATCGGGGTTGCGGCTGAGCGGCAGCACCGCGACCTTGACCGGCGCGAGCCGCGGGTCGAGCTTGAGCACGACCCGCTTGTCGACGCCGCCCTTGGTGTTGGGCGCCTCGTCCTCGGTGTAGCTGTCGATCAAGAACGCCATCATCGCCCGGTTGGGGCCCAGCGCCGGCTCGATCACGTAGGGCATGTACCGCTCGTTGGCGCCCTGGTCGAAGTAGGACAGGTCCTGCCCGGAGGCCTCCGAGTGCTGGGTGAGGTCGTAGTCGGTGCGGTTCGCGATCCCCTCGAGCTCCTCGAACTCTCGACCGGAGAAGCCGAAGCGGTACTCGATGTCCACGGTCCGCTTGGCGTAGTGGCTGAGCTTCTCCTTCGGGTGCTCGAAGTGGCGCAGGTTGTCGGGGTTGATCCCGAGGTCGGTGAACCACCGGGTGCGCTCGTCGATCCAGTACTGGTGCCACTCCTCGTCCTCGCCGGGCCTGACGAAGAACTCCATCTCCATCTGCTCGAACTCGCGGGTGCGGAA
>JAWWPM010000220.1:0-9707 GCA_033854915.1 Nocardioidaceae bacterium | reverse complement strand
ACCGGCGTACGACGTGAGACGGCGCAGCTGCTCGCGGCCGTCCTGTCCGCGGGGATCACGCCGGTGGTCAGGGAGTACGGCTCGCTCGGGTGCTCCGGCGACCTCGCGCCGCTCGCCCACTGCGCTCTCGCTCTGATGGGGGAGGGTGAGGTCCGTGACCCCTCGGGCCTGCTGGTGCCGGCTGCCGAGGCGCTGGCCGCCGCCGGGCTCGAGCCGGTGCGGCTCGCGGCCAAGGAGGGGCTGGCCCTGATCAACGGGACCGACGGCATGCTCGGCATGCTGGTGCTGGCGATCACCGACCTGCGCCGGGTGTTGAAGACCGCGGACATCGCGGCCGCGATGAGCGTCGAGGCCCAGATGGGCACCGACCGGGTCTTCGCCGCCGAGCTCCAGGCGCTGCGGCCGCAGGTCGGCCAGGCGCTGTCGGCCGGCAACCTGCGTGCCGTGCTCGCGGGCTCGGGTGTGCTGGCGAGTCACCGCCACGACCGGATCCACCGCGTGCAGGACGCGTACTCCCTGCGCTGCTCGCCGCAGGTGCACGGCGCCGCCCGCGACACCCTGGAGCACGCCGCAGTCGTCGCCGAGCGCGAGCTGGCCAGTGCCGTCGACAACCCCGTCGTGCTGGCCCTTGAAGACGGCGACGGCCGGGTCGAGTCCAACGGCAACTTCCACGGAGCGCCGGTGGCCTACGTGCTCGACTTCCTGGCGATCGTCGCCGCCGATGTCGCGTCGATCTCCGAGCGCCGCAGTGACCGGTTCCTCGACCGGGCCCGCAACCACGACCTGCCGCCGTTCCTGGCCGACGACCCCGGTGTCGACAGCGGCCTGATGATCGCGCAGTACACCCAGGCCGCGATCGTCTCGGAGCTGAAGCGCCTGGCCGTGCCGGCCAGCGTGGACTCGATCCCGTCGAGCGCGATGCAGGAGGACCACGTCTCGATGGGCTGGTCGGCCGCGCGCAAGCTGCGCCGCTCGGTCGACGGGTTGACCCGGGTCGTCGCCATCGAGCTGATGACCGCCGCCCGCGCGCTGACCCTGCGGACCACGACCGGCCCGACCGCGGGCACGACTCCCGCGCCGGCCACCGGCGCCGTCGTACGCCTGCTGGCCGAGCGGGGTGTCGGCGTGCCCGGGCCCGACCGCTTCCTGTCCCCCGAGATCGAGGCCGCCGTGGCGCTGGTCGCCTCGGGGGCCGTCCTGTCCACCGTCGAAGAAGTGATCGGAGAGCTGAGCTGATGGTCTCGACAAGCTCGACCAACGAGAGACTCCCCATCCATGCCCCCCACGGCACCGAGCTGTCGGCGAAGAGCTGGCAGACCGAGGCGCCGCTCCGGATGCTGATGAACAACCTCGACCCCGACGTCGCCGAGCGACCCGAAGACCTCGTCGTGTACGGCGGCACCGGCAAGGCCGCGCGCTCCTGGCCGGCGTACGACGCCCTGCTGGCCTCGCTGCGCGACCTCGAGGACGACGAGACCCTGCTCGTGCAGTCCGGCAAGCCGGTGGGGGTCATGCGCACCAACCAGTGGGCGCCGCGGGTGCTGATCGCGAACTCCAACCTGGTCGGGGACTGGGCGAACTGGGAGGAGTTCCGCAGGCTCGAGGAGATGGGGCTGATCATGTACGGCCAGATGACGGCCGGCTCATGGATCTACATCGGCACGCAGGGCATCCTGCAGGGCACCTTCGAGACCTTCGCCGCGATCGCGGACAAGAAGTTCGGCGGCACCCTGGCCGGCACCATCACCCTGACCGCGGGGCTCGGTGGCATGGGCGGCGCGCAGCCGCTCGCGGTGACCATGAACGACGGGGTCGCGATCTGCATCGACGTCGACCAGTCGCGGATCACCCGGCGGATCGAGCACCGCTACCTCGACGAGCAGGCCGACTCGCTGGAGGACGCCGTACGCCGTGCCGTCGAGGCGCGCGACGACAAGCGGCCGCTCTCGATCGGCGTGCTCGGCAACGCCGCCGAGCTGCTGCCGCAGCTGCTGGAGATGAAGGCGCCGATCGACGTCGTCACCGACCAGACCTCCGCGCACGATCCTCTGTCCTACCTGCCGGTCGGCGTCGCGTTCGCGGACTGGCACGACGCCGCCGAGCGCGACCCGGCCGGGTTCACCAAGGACGCGCAGGCCTCGATGGCCGTGCACGTGCGGGCGATGGTGGAGTTCCAGGACGCCGGCGCCGAGGTCTTCGACTACGGCAACTCGATCCGTGACGAGGCCCGCAAGGGCGGCTACGACCGGGCGTTCGAGTTCCCGGGCTTCGTGCCGGCCTACATCCGGCCGCTGTTCTGCGAGGGCCAGGGCCCGTTCCGCTGGGCTGCCCAGTCCGGCGACCCGGCGGACATCGCGGCGACCGACCGCGCGATCCTGGAGCTCTTCCCCGACAATGCCCGGCTCCACAAGTGGATCACCATGGCCCAGGAGCGGGTGCAGTTCCAGGGCCTGCCCGCCCGGATCTGCTGGTTGGGGTACGGCGAGCGGCACCTGGCCGGCCTGAAGTTCAACCAGATGGTGGCCAGCGGTGAGCTCAAGGCGCCGATCGTGATCGGTCGCGACCACCTCGACTGCGGCTCGGTCGCCTCGCCGTACCGCGAGACCGAGGGCATGCTCGACGGCTCGGACGCGATCGCGGACTGGGCGATCCTCAACGCCCTGGTCAACACCGCGTCCGGCGCGACCTGGGTGTCCTTCCACCACGGTGGCGGGGTCGGCATGGGCCGATCGCTGCACGCCGGCCAGGTCTGCGTCGCCGACGGCACTGACCTCGCCGCAGCGAAGATCGAGCGGGTGCTCACCAACGACCCGGGCATGGGCGTGATCCGCCACGTCGACGCCGGCTACGCGCGGGCCGTCGAGGTCGCCGCGGAGCGCGGGGTCCGCGTCCCCATGCGTCCCTGACCGGTCGAGTGCCCCGGCGGTCGCGTGGGCGACCACTCCAGCACTCGACCCGGAACGGCGGATGGCTCTCCGACCTCGTGGTCGACAACACCGCCCGCAACCAACCGCAGATCGTCCGGATCCCCCCGGGACTTGCGGACGTGGCGCAGAATGGCCAGTCATGAGCCCGCGGCCGGCGAAACGCCGGGTCAACCTGACCGATATCTCCTCCCGTGCGTGGGAGCACCCGGCCGACCAGGGCGCCCTCGTCGCCCTGCGCAAGCTCAAGGGTTTCGACAAGCTGATCCGGATGATGTCGGGCCTGATCAACGAGCGGGCCGTGCGTCTGGAGCTGCTCGGGTCCGCGGTGCGGGTCGACGAGCGCCAGTTCCCGGTCCTGCATCGGCTGCTCACCGAGGTGGGCGCCACCCTCGATGCCAGCGAGCTCCCCGAGCTCTACGTGCGGGCCACGCCGACCTTCAACGCCGAGACGATCGGCATGGACAAACCCGTGATCGTGCTCGACTCCGGGCTGGTCGGGCTGCTCGACGAGGAGGAGCTCCGGTTCGTGATCGGGCACGAGCTCGGCCACGCGCTGAGCGGTCACGCCGTCTATCGCACCCTGCTGCTCCGGATGCTCAGCCTGACCGGCCTGCTGGCCGCCATCCCGCTGGGCGGGGTCGGCATCCGGGTCATCGTCGCTGCCCTGATGGAGTGGTCGCGCAAGTCGGAGCTCTCCGCCGACCGGGCCGGCCTGCTGGCCACCCAGGATCCCGCCGCCGCGTTCCGCGCGCACATGAAGCTCGCCAGCGGTGGGCATCTCGACGAGCTCGACCAGACCTCGTTCTTCGCGCAGGGGGCGGAGTACGCCGGCTCGAGCGACATCCGCGACTCCGTCCTCAAGCTGCTCCTGATCGAGCGGCGCACGCATCCGTTCGCCGTCTCGCGAGCGGCCGAGCTGCGCAACTGGGTCGACTCGGGCGCCTACACGACGATCCTGGCCGGAACCTACCCGCGCCGCGACGAGGACGCTGACGCCCAGCTCAGCGAGGCGGCGCAGGCCGCGGCCCGCAGCTACAGCGATGCCTTCCGCGAGAGCCAGGACGTGCTCGGCCGGCTCGTGCACGACGCCGCCGGCTGGCTCGGCACCGCCAAGGGCTGGCTCGACGAGCAGCTCCGGCGGCGTGGCGACGACGAGGACCAGTAGCCGCGCCGATCGACCCCTCGACGCGGCACCGGATCCGGCAAGCCCGCCGACACCGGACCTCCGGCGTGCCACCATGTTCGGGTGTCCGCCCCAGGGACCTTCGAGGAGACCGTCCAGCGCATGTGCGCCGGCGATGGCGATGCCTTTCGTGAGGTCTACCGGAAGGTGCACCCGCCACTGCTGAGGTATCTCTCGGTCCTGGTCGGCGCCGACGAGGCAGAGGACGTGGCCTCGGAGACCTGGGCCCAGGCGTGCCGCGACCTGGATCGTTTCACCGGCGACGCCGACGGCTTCCGGGGCTGGGTCACCACGATCGGTCGGCACCGGGCGCTCGACCTGATGCGCCGACGCGGTCGGCGGGTACGCGCCGACCAGGACCTGACCGGCATCGATCTCGTCGATCCCTGCGACGTCGAGGCGACGGTCGTGGAGGCGTTCGGTACGGCGGGTGCCGTGGCGCTGATCGGCACGCTGCCCACCCAGCAGGCCGAGGCGGTCTGGCTCCGTGTGGTGATGGGTCTCGACGTCCGGACCACGGCGGGCGTGATGGGAACCCGGCCCGGTGCCGTCCGGTCGTCGGCCAGTCGGGGACTGAAGGGCCTGGCGCGTCTGCTGGACAGCCGCAGCGAGACTTTGCCTGACGAACGTGACGTTCGGCTGGCTTCGGGCGCTGAAGGAGTGAGATGAGCGCGTGGAAGCAGCATCGAGCACGCCGCCGCGGGGGTTGCCCCGGCGGCGGACGGTCGGCTCCCCCCCGGGTCGATCGTCTGCTGGAATCGGCGCGAGCGCCCGGCACGTCCCGCGAACTGGCGAGTGAGGACGACGCCGCGCGGCTCTTCCATCGCGCTCATCTCGAACGTGTCCACACGACGAGAGAAGAGTCCTTCATTTCCAAGCCCTCCGCCCGGGCCGGCGTCAAGGCTGCCGTCGCGAGCGCCGGTGTCGTGGCGCTGATGTCCACCGGCGTGGCGTTCGCGGCCTCCGGTCATGCACCGTGGTCGGGCGCCGCAGCCCACCGCCCCACCGCCATCGCGTCCCACAGCCACCCGACCGCCCACCCGTCCCAGACCGCGGGCGGCGATGCGAGCGAGTCGGCCGACACCTCGGCGCCCGACTCGGGCCCCTCGGCCACTCCCGACGCGCACGCCTACCCGGGCCTGTGCCGCGCCTACGCGGCCGGTCAGAAGACCCACCACGGCAACTCCCTGTCGAGTCCCGCATTCGCCGCCCTGGTCGCTGCCGCCGGTGGCCCCGACGCGGTCCCGGGCTTCTGCGCGTCGCTGGCTCCGCAGCCGAGCCACCCGACGCACCCGACGCACCCGACGCACCCGGCGATGCCAAGCCAGGCGGCGACGCACCCGGTGGGTCCGACCACGCACCCGGTGGCGCCGACGACCCACGCGGTGCCGACGCATCCCACGGCGGCCCCGAGCCACCCCTCCGGAACGTCGCACCCGGGACCTGGAACACACCCGTCTCGGCCCTGAGCCGGGCGCGGGCGTCGTCCGTCCCCGTGTGGGGCGGGGCGGACGGCGTCAGGCGCTCTGCGCGCGCACAGCCTCGTCGACGGCGAGGGTCCGGCGGGCTGTGTCGACGTGCAGGCTCTCGATCATCCGGCCGCGATAGGTGACCACGCCGCTCCCGGCGCCGTCCTCCCAGGCCTGCAGGATCCCGCGCGCGTCAGCGACCGCGTCCTCGTTCGGCGCGAACGTGGCGTTGGCGCCCTCGACCTGCCCAGGGTGGATCAGGGTCTTGCCGTCGAAGCCCATCTCGCGTCCCTGGCGGCACTCGGCCAGGAAGCCGTCGGCGTCCTGTACGTCGTTGTAGACGCCGTCGAGGATCGCGCGGCCGGTCGCCCGGGCCGCGAGCAGGGCCAGGCCGAGCCCGGTCAGCAGCGGCTGCCGGCCGGGGACGTGCTCGGCGTACAGCTCCTTGGCCAGGTCGTTGGTGCCCATCACCAGCACGGTCAGCCGATCGCTGGCCGATGCGATCTCCTCGGCGTGCAGCATGGCGACCGGCGTCTCGACCATGGCCCAGAGCATGGTGTGCTCCGGAGTGCCGTGAGACGCCATCGCCTCGACCAGCGCCAGCACGGCGTCCGCGCTGTCGACCTTGGGTACGACGATCGCGTCCGGCCCCGCGGCACACGCGGCGGCCAGGTCGTCGCGGTGCCACTCCGTGTCGGCGCCGTTGACCCGGATCGTGAGCTCGCGGTGCCCGTAGTCGCCGCTCGCGGCGGCGGCGCAGGCCGCGGCGCGGGCAGCGGGCTTGGCATCGGGCGCGACGGCGTCCTCGAGGTCGAGGATCAACGCGTCACAGGGGATCGTCTTGGCCTTCTCCAACGCCCGGTCGTTGGACGCGGGCAGGTAGAGCACCGAACGGCGCGGGCGGAAGTCGCTCACGCGTCGGCCCCGATCCCGTCGTACAGCGTCCTCAGCTCGGGGTCCCGCTCGGCCAGCTGCTCGGCGAGCTCGACGAGCACGAGGCACTGCTTGAGGGAGGCGTCGTCCTCCATCTTCCCGTCGAGCATCACCGCCCCACTGCCGTCGTTCCCGTTGACGTGCAGAGCCGCGACCACGCGCCGGGCGTGCGCGATGTCGTCGACGCTGGGGGAGAAGACCCGGTTGGCGATCTCGATCTGCTTGGGGTGCAGGCTCCACGCGCCGACGCAGCCGAGCAGGTAGGCGTTGCGGAACTGGTCCTCGCAGGCGACCGTGTCCGCGATGTCGCCGAACGGTCCGTAGTAGGGGTAGATGCCGTGCGCTGCACACGCGTCGACCATCCGCGCGATCGTGTAGTGCCACAGGTCCTGCTGGTACGTCGCGCGGTCGGCCGCCACGTCGACGCCGTCGGCGGTCCTCGGGGGGTCCTGACGCACCAGGTAGCCCGGGTGTCCACCGCCGACACGGGTGGTCTTCATCCGCCGGTCCGCAGCCAGGTCGGCCGGTCCGAGGCTGAGCCCCTGCATGCGCGGGCTGGCGCCGCAGATCTCCTCGACGTTGACCATGCCGCGAGCGGTCTCGAGGATCGCGTGCACCAGCAGCGGCTTCGTCAGGCCGGCCCGAGCCTCGAGCTGGGCGAGCAGCCGGTCGACGTACGCGATGTCCTCGGCGCCCTGCACCTTCGGCACCATGATCACGTCGAGCTTGTCGCCGATCTCGGTGACCAGAGTGGTGAGGTCGTCGAGCACCCAGGGGCTGTCGAGGGAGTTCACGCGGGTCCAGAGCTGGGTCGAACCGAAGTCGGTGCTCTTCGCGATCTTCACCAGCCCGTGCCGCGCGGCCTCCTTGTTGTCGGCCTTGATCGCGTCCTCGAGGTTCCCCAGCAGCACGTCCGGCCCACCACTCCCAGGGCCGACCATCGCGGGGACCTTGGCTGCCATCTTCTCGTTCGACGGGTCGAAGAAGTGGATCGCCCGGCTCGGCCGCGCCGGGATCTCCCGGAGCGGCTCGGGGGCTCCGACCGCGAGCGGACGGAAGAAGTCCTTGGCACTGCGCACACCGGTCATGGAGCGGAAACTACCGCGCCCTGCCGGTCGGCCGGTATGACGCACTCCACTCGTCGTACGACCCGCTAGGCGTGGGTTGGTGCGTGCGGGTCGAGCTCGGCCTCCACGTGCGGGTCGTCCGCGTCGGCGGTGTAGTCCAGTGGCGAGGTCTCGTCCATGCCCGGGTCGACCTTCATCGCCCGGAGCACGATCGTGAGCACCACGGTGACCAAGAGGTTGATCAGGAACGCGGTCGCCGCGATGTAGACCTTGGTCGACGTGCCCGGGAAGAACGCCAGCGGGCTGCCGAAGTGCGCCTGCACCGGTGAGGCCTGCTGGTAGGCGACCACGGTGCCGTAGACCATCCCGGCCGCCCACCCGGCCAGCACACCCCACCGGTGGAACCAGCGGGTGTAGAGCCCCACCACGATGGCCGGGAAGGTCTGCAGGACCCAGACGCCGCCGAGCAGCTGGAGGTTGATCGCGAACGACCTCGACAGTGCCAGCACGAACACCAGCGCGCCGGCCTTCACCACCAGCGACACGAGCTTGCTCACCCGCGCCTCCTCGGCGGGTGTCGCATCGGGCCGGAAGTAGGCGCGGTAGATGTTGCGGGTGAAGAGGTTGGCCGCGGCGATCGACATGATCGCCGCGGGCACCAGCGCGCCGATCGCGATCGCGGCGTACCCCACGCCAGCGAACCACGCCGGGAACTCGTTCTCGAACAGCTGCGGCACCGCGAGCTGCGGGTTGGGCGGGTCACCGGCAACGGTGACACCGGCCGCGATCGCGATGAAGCCGAGGAGCGCGAGCAGGCCCAGCAGGAAGGAGTACGCCGGCAGCAGGGCCGCGTTGCGGCGGATCACCCCCCGGCTGCGCGTGGACAGCACACCGGTCACGGAGTGCGGGTACATGAACAGCGCCAGCGCCGAGCCGAGGGCGAGCGAGGCGTAGGCCCACTGCGCGGTGCCGGGCGGCATCAGCGCCTTCGCCGACGCCTGGCCGGACGCGATCGCGCCGGAGTTGTCGCTGTTGAACTTCGCGAACGAGGCGTTCACCGTGCTGAAGATGTGGTCCCAGCCGCCCAGCTTGTGGGGCAGGTAGATGACCGCGACGATGATCACGACGTAGATCAGGATGTCCTTCACGAACGCGATCAGCGCCGGGGCCCGCAGGCCCGAGGAGTAGGTGTACGCCGCGAGCACCGCGAACGCGATGAACAGCGGCAGGTCCTTGGCAAGCCAGCCGCCGCTGCCGCCGAAGCCGGCGACCTGCAGCACGACCTGGATGCCGACCAGCTGCAGCGCGATGTAGGGCATCGTCGCCAGGATGCCGGTCAGCGCGATGGCCAGCCCCAGCGACTTCGACCCGTAGCGGCCGTGCACGAAGTCGGCCGGAGTCACGTAGCCGTGCCGGTGGGAGACCGACCAGAGGCGCGGCAGGAACAGGAAGATCAGGGGATACACCACGATCGTGTACGGCACCGCGAAGAAGCCGATGCCGCTACCGGCGTACAACAGCGCGGGCACGGCGACGAACGTGTAGGCGGTGTAGAGGTCGCCGCCGATCAGAAACCAGGCGATGAACGTGCCGAAGCCGCGCCCCCCCAGGCCCCACTCGTCGAGGCTGGCTAGGTCTGCCTTGCGCCATCGGGCCGCCGCGAAGCCGATCACGGTGACCAGGAGGAAGAGGAAGACGAAGATGCTGACGGCCACGGCGTTCATCGGGGCCCCCCGTTACGGTCCTTGTGCTCGGCTATCAGGGAGAGCCGGTAGACGATGATCGTCATCACGGCCGACACCAGGATCAGGGCGAACTGGAACCAGAAGAAGAACGGGAAGCCCCACAGCTTGGGGTCGGTCTTGTCGTAGAGGGGCACCCACAACGGCAGCACCACCGGTGGAACGAGCAGGACGAGGATCAGCACCCACAGTCCGGTCGACGGGCGGCGCGCCCGGACGGGCGATTCCTGTGACATGGCAACCTCCGGTTTCGCCCGTCTCCGTACCCCTTGTGGCGGGGGTCACACCTGGGCGCGCCGAGAATCGTGGACGCTGCACCGTGCGTCACGACGTTTCGGGCCCGAGGGACGGGGTACGTGCGGGCGTACCACGGGGACCCGCGAGCA
>JAWWPM010000219.1:0-8143 GCA_033854915.1 Nocardioidaceae bacterium | reverse complement strand
TCAGCGACGGGGTGAGCTCGCCGGACTCGACCGAGAGGTCATGGTCGAGGAGCTTCCACTTCTTGATCGACTCCCACCGGTTCAGCCGCCGGTTGAGCTCCTCGACATAGCCGGACACCATCGCTTGACAGGCCTCCGACGCCACGATCTCGGCGTAGTCGCCGCTCACGGCGTTCTCCTTGGCCCAGTCCGCCAGCGCATCGGGGTCCAGGGTGATCAACGCGACGACGAAGTTGCGTTCGTTGCCGAACACCACGAACTGGCTGGCGTAGGGACACAACGCCTTGAACTTCGACTCGATCGCGGGCGGAGCGATGTACTTGCCACCCGAGGTCTTGAACAGCTCCTTGATCCGGCCAGTGATCGTCAGGTAACCATCGGCGTCGACCGTGCCCTTGTCGCCGGTGCGGAGCCAGCCGTCGTCGGTCAGGGTCTTGGCGGTCTCGTCCGGGAGGTTGTGGTAGCCGTCCATGACGCCCGGACCCTTGATCTGGATCTCGTCACCGTCGCCGAGCCGGACCTCACTGCCCGGGAAGATGTGGCCGACGGTGCCCATCTTGTAGCTGTCCGGGAGGTTCACGAACGAACCGGCCGACGACTCGGTCAGGCCGTAGCCCTCGAGGATGAGGATCCCGGCCGCGTGGAACCACTCGGCGATCTCCTGGTTGAGGGCGGCAGCACCCGAGATGAAGAACCGGACCCGGCCCCCGAAGCGCTCACGGACCTTGGCGAAGACCAGCTTGTCGAACACGGCGTGCTGGGCGTTCAGGACCAGGCCGGGGCTGCGCCCCTCGCGCTTGGCCCGGTCGACGGCAAGGCCGACCTTGAAGGCCTGCTTGAAGATCGCCTCCTTCGCACCGCCCTCGGCGGCCTGCATGGTGACGATCCGCGCGTGCGCCTTCTCGAAGATCCGCGGCGCGGCCCCCATGAAGGTCGGCTTCACGATGCCCAGGTTGTCGACGATCTTGTCCACCCGACCGTCGATGGCTGCCGAGTAGCCGATCGCCAGCTGGGTCGAGAGCAGCACCTTGCCGAAGGAGTGGGCCATCGGCAGCCAGCGGAACTCGAGGTCGTCCTCGCTGAGGATCTGCTGCGCCGCGATGGCCGAACCCTCGTAGACCCACGAGCGGTGCCGCAGTCGGACGCCCTTCGGGCGGCCGGTGGTCCCCGAGGTGTAGATCAGGGTGGCCAGCTGGTCGGGCCCGATCTCGCCGGCGGTCTTCTCGACGACGCCCGGGTGCTCGGCGAGATAGGTGTCACCCAGAGCACCGAGGTCGTCCAGGCCGATGACCCAGTCTCCGTCGGAGGTGCCCTCGAAGGTGACGACCTTGGTCAGATGAGGCAGCTCGCCCTTGTTGTCCTTCAGCTTCGCGATCTGCTCGTCGTCCTCGGCGAAGACGACGCGGCACTCGCTGTCGCTGAGGATGTACGACGTGTCCTCGGCGTTGGTGGACGGGTACACCGTGGTGGTCGCGCCGGCCGCACACATCACGGCCAGGTCGGCCAGGATCCACTCGTAGCGGGTCCCCGAGGCGATCCCCACCCGCTCCTCGGGCTGGAGACCGAGGGACAGGAGACCGGCCGCGAGCCGGGAGACCTGCTCACCCGCCTCCGCCCAGGTCACCGGGACCCAGTCGTCTCCCCTCACGTAACGGAAGGCCTCGGCACGCGGGCTGCGGGAGACCCGGTCGAGGAACTGGAGTGCGACGTTGGCGACCATGTCGTCCACGAAGCTGCTGTCGAGGCTGACGGGCATGACTCTCCTGCGGCAGGGTGTGGCCGCGGGCAAGTCCGGCGGCGGGCCACAATCTAGTTCACGAAGTTACGCTCCGGTAGGGACGCAGGTCCCGGCGGTTCACCCCGCTGGACGCGCCGCGCGACGACCGAGGAGACGCAGGCGTCCATCGGGGTCCAGGACTCCGGAGTCACCCGTGCCGAGCCAGCCCTGCCGCAGCACGGCGTTCGTGTCGGGGCGCCGGCCGTGGTAGCCGTCCATGAGTCCGGGGCCCGACACCAGCACCTCGCCCTCGTCGTCCACGCGGACGTCGGTGCCGGGAAGAGGTCGGCCGACGGTGCCGGGCCGGTGGTCACCCGGCAGGTCGACGCAGATCGCGCCACCGGCCTCGGTCAGGCCGTAGGTGCCGAGCACCTCGACCCCCGCCAGCTCGAAGAACTCCGACAGGTCACCCTCCAGCTCGGCGGTCCCGGCGACCACGAACCGCAGCCGCTCACCGAAGGCGTCGCGGACCGCCGCGAGCTGAGACCTGTCGAGGGAGCGGTGCCGGCGCGCCAGCCGCGCCGGAACGGGCGAGCCCGCGGCCTCGAGCTCACGCACCTGCCGCGCGCTCTCGAAGGCCCGCTCCATCGCCCGACGCTGCAACCGGCCGGACTGCTCCTTCG
This sequence comes from Nocardioidaceae bacterium, assembly GCA_033854915.1. Taxonomy (GTDB): domain Bacteria; phylum Actinomycetota; class Actinomycetes; order Propionibacteriales; family Nocardioidaceae; genus Nocardioides. Next base: position 5,743 of record JAWWPM010000219.1, on the reverse strand, counting down.
ACACCGCCGCACGCACGCGGGTCAGCATGCCCGGAGTGACCCCCAGGAAGGTCGGCCGCACGACGGCCAGGCTGTCGAGCAGCCGCTCCGGGTCACCGTCGACCGCGGCCGGGAAGCCGCACATCAGCTGGACCGCGAGCAGCGACTGCCCGAACACGTGCGCCAGCGGTACGGCGAGGTAGAGCAGGTCGTTCTCGCCCAGCACACCGAGGGAGGCCGGCGCGGCCCCCTGGTAGGTCAGCGCCGAGTGCCGCAGCCGCACGCCGCGGGGCCGGCCTCCCGACCCACCCGAGTAGTGGATCGCGGCCAGCCCCTCACGTCGTACGGCGTAACGACGCTGCGCGATCGCCCGCGGCTGCTCGGCCAGATGGTCATGCCCGTGGCGCAGCAGACCCTCCAGCGACAGCACCCGGGGATCGGGGTAGTCACCGTCGATCTGCACGACCTTCGCCACGTCGCGGATCCGGGCGCGGATCCTCCACAGGGTGTGGACCAGGTCGTAGTCCTCGGCGATCACCACCCGGGCCCCGGAGTCATCGAGGACGTGGGCCAGGTGGTCGTCGGAGGCACCCGGGCGCACCGTGGTCACCGCGGCCCCGGCCGACCAGGCGGCGAGCGCGGCCAGGACCCACTCGTAGCGGGTCGTCGAGATGATCGCGACGCGGTCCTCGACCCCGACCCCGAGGGCGACCAGCCCGGCCGCGAGTCCTTCGACGAGCTCGGCGGCCTGGCCCCAGGTCGACTCCTGCCAGCCGCCGTCGACCGGGTAGTAGTAGGCGACCGCGTCGGGCGTGACCTCGACGTGGCCCCAGAACAGGTGCGCGAGTGACCGAGGTCGTCGATCGATCACCACGGGGTCGTCGCCCACCCGCACGCTCCTCCGGTCCCGGGTTCGTCACTCTAGCCAGCGGGAGGGCCCGGTTTCACGCAGGCGCGATCGGAGACCGGCTCAGTCCTGGACGGCCTTGGTCACCGTGATGCAGCGGGTGATCCAGTCGCGGTCCTCGGCGGTGAGGGCCCGCCCCGCGCGGACGGCGTCCTCGACCGACCAGTGGGCGTTGAGGACCATCCGGACCACCACCCAGTCGCGGGCGCGGTCCTCGTCGAGCCCGGCCACGTCCACGAGCGTGTGGAAGCGCCGGCGCACTCCCCCGCGCACGTCGTCCGACAGCTCGTCGAACCGGTTCCACAGCATCGGCGCGAGCTCGTAGTGCGGGTCCCCCGACATCGGCTTGGGGTCGATCACCAGCCAGGGTTCGCGATCCGAGGCGAGCACGTTCTCGTAGTGCAGGTCCCCGTGCACCACCCGGCCGACGCTCGCTGGATCTGCGACCAGGTCGTGCCCGAGCGAGAGCGCCTGCTCGACCATCCGGCGCGGGATCGGGGCGTCCGCGGCCATCCCGACCAGGTTGTCGAGCCAGCGTTCGACGTACGACGTGACCGTCGCCAGCTGGGGGAAGGCCGGCCGGTGGATCCGCGGATAGAGCCCGGCCACGACCTCGCAGGCCTCGATGTCCCACAGCCCGGTCAGGTCGCGCCGGTGCAGCCGCTCGAGCAGGAGGGCCCGGCGGTGCGGGTCCGCCCGCAGCAGCCGGACCACGCCGTCGCCGTGCCAGTGCTGGAGTGCCAGGCCCTCGTGCAACGACTCCTGGTCGCCGTCGAAGCTCACCTTGAGCACGGCCGGCTCGCCGTCGGCGGTGTGGACCGGGGCCACCAGCGAGCAGTAGCCGTGCCACAGCTGGTCGCCGTCGCGCGTCAGCTCCCAGTCCTCCAGGACGTCGGCGAAGCGGCGGGGCAGGGTGTCCAGCCAGTGTGCCCAGTCGGGACCCAGCTCGCGTTGCTCGTCGAGCCCCTCGGGCAGCCGGATCGTCACGGCGGCCATGGTGGCACGGGTCGATCCGCCTCCCCGAACCGGTGGTGCCGTGCGGTCAGGGGCGTTGCGGACCGGCCGAGGTGTGGCAGACCGGGCAGCGCTCACCCTCGTCGAACCGCTCGAACGGGTGACGACTGCGCCCGAACTCGTGCAGCGAGTCGAGGGGCAGACCGCACAGCGAACGGTCCCCCTTCAGCTCCGCGGCATGGACCAGGCCGGCCGGCAGGAGGCGTACCCGCTGTCTCCAGAGCGGGCCGGAGCGACACGACTCGACCGCGTCGGCGAAGGTGCGATGGACCTCGGCGTGCGTGGTCACCAGGAGCGTGAGTCGCTCTCGTGCCGGCACCGGGGCCGGTGACGAGACCGGTACCGCGTCGCGGAGCGTCTGTCGGCCGATCATGGTCCGATCGTGGCACCGATCGGCCTCGCCCACCGGCAGTCGGGCCGGCTCGGTCCGACCGGGTGGCCGGTCTGATCATCAGGCGTCACACGCGCGGGGTCGATCGGATGGTCGCGGGACGGGACCGTCCGGGCCCGGGCCTAGCCTGAGCAGGTGACGGCGTACGACCTCGAAGAGCTGCGCGGGCTCAGCCTGGCCCGCCAGTTCCCCCTCGACACCGACGTCACGGGGAAGGGCGCCGACGCGGTCGTCGAGGCGGTCGCCCACAGCGGCCCGATCCAGTCGCAGACCGCGCGCTCACCGTTCATCGGGCTCGCCGCCAGGCTGCCCGGACTCACCCACGAGGCGGTCGCCGAGGCCTACGAGTCGCTCGGACTCGTGCGCGGGAGCACGATCCGCGGCACGGTGCACACCTCCACGCCCGACCAGCACGCGCTGCTCGATGCCACCACCCGCACGGCCCAGCGCGGCCTCTGGGCACGCTTCCTGAAGCTCGACCACACCGATCTCGACGAGGTCTGGGCGGCGATCGAGACCTACGCGTCCGGCGCGTGGCGATCACCCGCTGAGCTCTTCGCCTTCCTCGCCGAGTGGCTCGAGGGCCAGGGAGAGGTCGAGTCGGCGCAGCGGATGGACAACCAGGCGGGCCGGTACTTCGCGTTCGGTCACGGAGGCCTGCTGCGCCGCCCACTCGCTGGCAGCTGGTCGGGGCAAGGTGCGCCGGGCTACCGCACGGCAGCGGCCCTCCTGCCGGCGCGGCCGGTCAGCGAGGACCCCTTGACCGACGTCGTCCGGCTGCACCTCACGTCCCACGGTCCGTCGAGTCGCCACGACCTCGCCTGGTGGTCGGGCCTCGGGCTTCGCCAGGTCGACGCGGCGCTCGACCGGCTGGGCCCGACCTGGCGCGAGGGGCCGGACGGACGCACCTACGCCGACCTGCCGGACGCTCCTGCGCCGCGTGACCTGCCCGGCGTACGCCTCCTGCCCGAGTTCGACGCCCTGCTGTGCGGTTACGACCCCAAGGCCCGCGACCGCTTCGTTGACACCGCCGACAATGCGGTCCTCTGGCACCGGGCCAACGGCCTGATGCTGGCGCCGGTGCTGATCGACGGCCGGATCGGTGGTCACTGGCGCCTCGAGGGCAAGGCCCGCACCCGATCACTCACCGTGTCGTCCTTCCCCGGCTCGCGGAGGCCGCGCCGGGCCGAGGTCGACGACGCCGTCGAGCGCCTGGCGTCGGCGCTCGACCTGACCGTCGCCGCTGTGACCGTCACCCGGCTCTGAGCGTCCCTCAACCAGCGGTGCCGACGGTCGCGTAGGCGTGGGCGTGGGCGTAGGCGGGGAAAACGCGGAACGACTACCCCACGACCCCGGGCGTGTCGTCGATCTGTTCCGCGTTTTCTTGCTCGGAGGAGGCGTCCGGGGTGAGGACCCTGCTCACCGGAAGAAGGTGAACAGCCGCCCGTCGCCGAGCCGCCCGTCGCCGCCCGGACCCGCCCAGCGGTGCACGCCGACGCTGAACGTCACGTCGTCGGGCGCCTCGAAGGCGATCTCCTCGAACCCGGCGTCCGCGAACCAGCCGCGGATCGCCGGTGTCCGGTCGGGTGGGGTGCGGCCACGGGTCCAGACCACCGTGGCCCCCTGAGCGCAGAGGGCCCGCAGCCGGCCGATCGTGGCGCGCACGTCGTCGTCGGGCACGTTGCCGAAGACCCCCACCGCAAGCACGAGGTCGGCCGGGCCGGCGCCGGGGTACGCCGTGGGGTCACCGGCGTCGGCGGTGAGCACCTCGATGCCGACCAGCCCGTCGGCCGTCGCCGTGGTCCGTGCCCGCCCGGCCAGCTCGGCGTCCAGCTCGACGAGCGTGGCCGAGACCCGGTCGGCGTCACCTCGGCCGGAGAGCACCCCGAGCACGTCGCGTCCGTCGCCGGCACACAGGCTGAGCACCCGGACCGGCCGCGGGGCGGTCTCGTCGAGCACCCGCGTGATGTGCGTCTGCACGATGGCCAGGCGCCGCGACAGTGGCGAGTCGGGGTCGGCGTACGGCGCGTGCCAGCCGACCCAGTCGGTCGTCATGGTGCCGCTCAGCCACACGTCGTGGGGCAGGTGGGCCTTGCCGGGCACCGCGAGGTGGCGTTCGGAGACGTCGTCGAGGTGGTCCGCGGCGAGGCGGCGCCAGAAGGCCGCGGCGCGTGGGTTCTCGTTCTGGAACGGGATCTCCCACCGCCCCGGGTGGGCGGTCAGCACGTCGAGGGCGAAGGCCGCGGCGACGCCGCGACCCCGAGCCGAGCGGGTCACGAAGAACTCCCCCATCCGCCGCGTGCCTCCCTCGCCCAGACCCTGCACCAGCGCGAACCCGCACGGCACCTCGCCCAGCCAGGCGAGGTAGGTGGCCCGGTCGTCGCGGCCGGCGTACGACGGAAGCCGCCCGGAGGCGAAGGTGCCGTCCTTGCCGGGCGCCGAGTGCCGGAACTCCGACAGGTCGTGCTGGTAGAGCTGCCAGAGGCGCTCGACCAGCGGCTGGTCGTCCGCACTCGCCACGTCGACGAGGAGCGGCCAAGCGGCCTCCACGAGCGGCGCGCGGATCCCCTCGGGCAGCAGGCCGAGCAGGTCGAGCTCGGGCGCCGTCGCCCACAGCGGTTGGAAGGAGTTCTCGGGACCGTGCTCCTCGGCCTCGGCACCGCCGAGCACCGGCTCACCCTCGGGCACGTCGACCAGGAAGTACGACGCGGAGCGGCCGCCGTGGTCGCCGTCGAAGAGGTGCCGCGCCACGTGGCCCCCGAGCGAACACTCCTCGGCCAGCTCGCGGACCGCCGCCCCGGCCGCGGCCTCGCCGGCCTCGATGCCGCCGCCGGGCAGCACGGCGTACTCCCGGCCGTCGAGGCGGCGCTTGATCACCAGCACCTTCGCGCCGCGCACCACCACCGCGACGGCGCGCGGCACCGGGCTCCCGAGCGGCGTGCGGGCCACTACTTCTTGCCGGCCTTCTCACCGGTCGGGGCGTTGGACAGCGCGGCGATGAAGGCCTCCTGGGGCACCTCGACCCGGCCCACCATCTTCATCCGCTTCTTGCCCTCCTTCTGCTTCTCCAGCAGCTTGCGCTTGCGGGTGATGTCACCGCCGTAGCACTTGGCGAGCACGTCCTTGCGCATCGCCCGGATGTTCTCGCGCGCGATCACCCGCGCCCCGATCGCGGCCTGGATCGGCACCTCGAACTGCTGCCTCGGGATCAGCTCCTTGAGCTTGCCCGCGAGCATCACGCCGTAGGAGTAGGCCCCGTCGCGGTGCACGATGGCGGAGAACGCGTCGACCGGCTCGCCCTGGAGCAGGATGTCGACCTTGACCAGGTCGGCCGCCTGGTCTCCGGAGCGTTCGTAGTCGAGCGAGGCGTAGCCCTTGGTGCGCGACTTGAGCTGGTCGAAGAAGTCGAAGACGATCTCGCCCATCGGCAGCGTGTAGCGCATCTCGACCCG
>JAWWPM010000218.1:0-3876 GCA_033854915.1 Nocardioidaceae bacterium | reverse complement strand
GTCGTTCTCCTCGTGCTGGTGGCCGCCGTGCTGCCGGTCACGACCGGTCTCGGTTCGCGGCGGCGTGGGGCGTCGGTTCCGGTGGCACTGGTGGCCGGGCTGCTCTTCCCGCTCACCTGGATCTGGTGGTACGTCCGCGACGAGGATCCCTACCATCACGAGGACCGGCTCACCGATGCGCACTGACACCTTCCACGTGCACACCGGCAGCCGGGAGGCCGTGCACGACATCACGCGCGAGTGCGCGGAGTTCGTGACGTCGTACGACGGGTCGGCGTCGGGGCTGCTGCACGTGTTCGTGCCGCACGCGACGGCGGGGATCGCGATCCTCGAGACCGGCGCCGGTTCCGACGACGACCTGCTCGCCGCGCTGGCCGACCTGCTCCCCGCTGACGACCGCTGGCGGCACCGGCACGGCTCGGCCGGGCACGGCCGATCACACGTGATGCCGGCACTCATCCCGCCGTACGCCACGGTCCCGGTCGTGGGCGGCCGGCTGACCCTCGGCACCTGGCAGAGCATCTGCCTGGTCGATCTCAACGTGGACAACCCCGACCGCGAGGTGCGGCTGTCCTTCCTGGACGGCTGATCTGGAAGGCTGGGCCCATGGCCGAACGCGAGCAGTCCTGGTCCGACGACGGGCCCGAGCACGGACGGATCCTAGTGCTCACCGCCAACCCGATCTCGGCCGCAGTCGAGGCGATCGCCAGCGCCGCCGGCCGCACGGTGGTCGTGCTGGCCGAGGACGACGGCGGCCCGGGTCTCTCCTCGCTGACGCCGGCCGCGGGGGACGCGGTCGTGCTGTGCGACCACGACGCGCCTGATGCGCCGCAGTTCCTGCGCGACGCGCTCGCCTCGCCCGCGTCGTACGTCGCGATGATGGCGAGCCGTCGTCGCGCCGAGGGGCTCGTGGCCGAGCTGGCCGACGCGCCCGGCAGGGAGAAGCTGCACGTCCCGGCCGGCCACAACCTCGGCGGCAAGGCGCCCGGTGAGATCGCGCTGTCCGTGGTCGCAGAGATCGTCGCTGAGTCCTACGGCCGGCCCGGTGGCCCGCTCCGTGGCTGAGCGCGGCTGACCTTGGCCGATCTCTCCTGGCAGGTCGTCGTCGTGGTCGGCCTGGTGGCCGCCGTGGGCGCCTTCGTCCAGGCCGTCGTCGGCCTCGGGCTCGGGCTCCTCACCGCCCCTGTTGCCGCGCTGCTCGCGCCCCCGCTGGTGCCCGCGCTGCCGCTGTGGCTGGCCCTGCTGATCTCCGGGCTGATGCTCGCCGGCGAGCGGGCCCACGTGGACTGGCGAGCGATCGGCTGGTCGCTGCCGGCGCGGGTCCCGGGCACCGTGCTCGGCGCCTGGCTGGTCGGCTCGTTCACCGAGTCGCAGATCGGGGTCGCCCTCGCGGTGATGGTGCTCATCGCGGTGGGGCTGTCGTCGATGCGCAACCTCGTCGTACCCCTCAATCCGGCCAGCCTGGCCATCGCCGGCTTCGTCGCCGGCGCGTCCGGCACCGCGACCTCGATCGGCGGTCCGCCGATTGCCCTGCTCTTCCAGCGCGAGCGCCCCGAGGTGGTGCGGGCGACCCTCTCGGTGTTCTTCTTCGTGGGCGTGCTGATCAGCCTGAGCGGGCTCGCACTCGCGGGCTCCCTGGACCGAACGGCCTCGCTGCTCGCACTCGCGCTCGCGCCGGGCGTGGTGGTGGGCTTCCTGGTCGGCAGCGCGTCCCGCGACCGCATCGACAGCGACAGCTTCCGCCGGGCCGTGCTCGTCGTGTGCACCCTCTCCGCGCTGGCCCTCCTCGTCCGCTCGCTGGCCTGAGCTCGCCGACGAGCTCGTTTCACCTTGACCTGGCCGACCGCCCGATAGCCTGCCCGCGTGTCCAGCACCTCAGCCCGTCGTGTCGTCGTCGGTGGGCTCGTCGTCCTGCTGCTCGGCGGGATCGGCTACCAGATCTACCGGCTGCAGCAGCCGTCCCGCGGGGGCGACCCGGGCAACGACGTCCCGCAGCTCTCGGCCGTGCAGACGTTCGACTACCCGGGCGGCGACCACACCTCCGACCCGGTCAGCTACGACCAGAGGCCTCCGGCCGGCGGGCCGCACGACCCGGCGTGGGAGGACTGCGGCATCTACCCGCAGCCGATCCGCGACGAGAACGCCGTGCACGCACTCGAGCACGGCACCGTCTGGGTCACCTACCGCCCCGACCTCGCACCCGCGGACGTGCAGGCGCTGGTGACGAAGCTGCACGCCGTGAAGAGCGGCAAGACCATTCTCTCGCCGTACGACGGGCTGCCGGCGCCGGTGGTGGTCACCGTGTGGGACGCCCAGCTCGACCTGACCGGGACCGACGACCCGCGTCTGGCGCTCTTCCTCGGTTTCTATGGCGACGGGCACACCTCACCGGAGCCGAACGCCTCGTGCGCGGGTGGCGTGCACAACCTCGCCGGCCAGGGCTGATCCGCCGACGACCCGAGGTCAGTCGGCCGGTGGCTTGCGGGTGACCTGGAGCTGTCGCTCGGTGTCGGCGAAGCCCACGGAGCGGTAGATCCGGATCGCGAGGTACTCCGGATCCGCCACCATCACCAGGGTGCGGGCGCCGAGCTCCTCAAAGCCGTAGCGGCTCACCCGGTGCACGAGGGTCCCTGCGAGCCCCCGCCCGCGAGCGTCGGGATGGGTCTTGACGTTCTGGAAGCGGGCCAGCCCGGGTGACGCCGTGAACAGACCCATCGACGCCAGCAGCCGGTCGCCTTCGAAGGCGCCCCACCACGCGCCGTACCCGTCCTCGACGAGGCGCCGCTCGGCCCGGGTCCGGGCGGTGACGAACGGCAGGTCGTAGCCGACGTCCTCGCCGGCGCGCGACACCTCGACCTGCTGCGCCCAGTCGTCGTCGGAGGTCAGCCGGCGGTAGGCCGCCTCCGCGTTGGGACGCGGGGGCTCGTGCACCGCGTCGGCGGTCATCACCGTCAGGGCCTCCGTCTCCATGCCCAGGTCGGCGAACGCGGCGAGGTCGGCCAGCGTCCCGTCGGCACCGTCGATGCCGAAGGTGCGGTGGCGCGCCTCCGGGAACTCGCGCTCGAACGCCGCCAGCCACTCACGCGCCTCCGCCTCGTCGCTCGGCGCGGCGGGCAGCAGGAGGAAGTTGCCCCACCAGAAGGTCGGGTTGTCGGGGGTGCGCACGACGAGGTGAGTGCCCCGGTCGCTGATCTGGCTGCCCGAACGCTCCAGCATTGCGAGGTCGGTGCGGTTGGCCAGCGAGGCGATATCCATGTGCCGCACGGTAGAGGGTCGTGCGAGGTTGGGCACATGTCTTTCGAGGTGCGTCCGGAGCAGCCGGTCGACCGGGAGTCGGTACGCCGCGTGGTCACTGCCGCGTTCGGCGCCGACGACCCGGCACACGGGGACGACGTGGCCCGGATCTGGGAGGGCTTGGGTCACCACCGGCGCGCGGGCCTCGTGGCGGAGGAGCGCGGCGTCGTGCTCGGTCACGTCGGGCTGAGCCAGGGCTGGGTGGACGCGCGCCGCGCCCTGGTCGAGGTGTGGGTGCTCAGCCCACTGTCGGTCGACCCGGAACGGCAGCGGCAGGGGATCGGGACCGCCCTGCTCGCCGCCGCGGTCGAGACGGCCCGGGGGAGCGGGACGCCGGCGCTCTTCCTCGAGGGCAGCCCGTTCTACTACGGCGCCCGGGGCTTCGAGCGGGCCGACCGGCGCGGGTTCCTTCCGGCCGCCCTGGAGCGGACGCCGCGAGCCGCCTTCCAGGTGGTGGCGTTCGACGGTCTCGAGCCCTGGATGACCGGTCAGCTGATCTACCCGTCCCTGTGGTGGGAGCACGGTGCGGCCGGGCTGCGCGACCCCGGGCTGGCCCTGCTCGAGGAACGGTTCGCGTCCCTC
>JAWWPM010000217.1:0-2859 GCA_033854915.1 Nocardioidaceae bacterium | reverse complement strand
CCCACTCGCCGAGCATGAACGCCACCTGCTGGCAGGCGAGGCGGGCGTCGAGGGCGTACGGCGACCAGGGCCGGCCCAGAGCGTCGGCCCGCTGCACGGCGCGCTCGAACGCCTCCCGCGCGGCCTCGAACTCCGCACGGTCGAAGTACCAGCGGCCGAGCAGCCAGATCGCGCGGATCTCCGTCGTGCTCGCACCGGCCTCGGCAGCCACCTTGGCCACGTTGCGGATCGCGGCCTCGATGTCCTCGTCGCTCTCGCCCCCAGCCCGGCGCTGGATGCCGGCCAGCGTGGTCAGCACGTCGCTGCCCAGCCGCGGCAGGTCGAGCGACTCGGCCATCGAGAGCGCCACGACCGCGGAGTCGCGGGCGGTCGCGAAGTCGTGCCTCGCGTCGTGGGTCAGCGCGTGCGCGTGCAGGGCCCGGGCCCGCAGCTGGGAAGGCTCGTCGGGGATCAGCCGCAGCGCCTCGGCGCTGAACTCGCGCGGGTCGAGCTGGGTCTCGGTGTAGAGCATCGGCGGCACCAGGGCGACCAGCAGCCGGCCCCGCCAGGACGGTGGCGCGTCCGCCGGGAGCCGGTCGAGAAGGCTCTGCCCCAACGACACCGCGCGGGGCGCGTTGCCGGAGACCAGCAGCGCGTCGACGGCGCGCGTGCCCAGCGACGCCAGGTCGACGGCGACGTCGCTCGGGAACGCCGGGTCGGACAGCAGCTCGAGCGCGGTCTCGTAGTGGCGCGCCGCCTCCTCGGGTCCGCCGACCGACATCGCCTCGTCGCCGGCCTGGATGCTGGCGTCGAAAGCGGTGCCGAGGTCGTGGGCGGCGCGGGCGTGCCGGGCCAGCTCGGCGGCGGTGCCGTGTGCGCGGTCGCGGGCCAGCGCGTCGGCGTACGCCGCGTGGAGGCGGGACCGCTCGCCGGGGAGCAGGTCGTCGTAGACCGCCTCGGCGAGGAGCGCGTGGCGGAAGGAGTAGTAGTCGCCGCTGGACGGCACCAGCACGTTGTGGCCGATCGCGTCGCGCAGCCCGACGTCGAGCGCGGTCGGGCTCAGGGTGCCGCTCGCGGACAGCAGGTCGTGGTGGACCCGGCGCCCGGCGACGGCCGCCGTCCGGACCACCTGCTGGGCCTCCTCGCCCAGCTGGTCGAGCCGCACCAGCAGCAGCTCGGCGAGGTCGTCGGGAAGGCCCTGGGAGAGCCGGGTCGCGCCGACCAGCTCCTCGACGAAGAAGGCGTTGCCGTCGGCCCGTTCGACGATGCCGGCCATCTCGGCCTCGGTGAGCGCTGCCGGGTGGAGCTGCCGGACCAGCGCGCGGACGTCGTCGGACGGCAGCGGGTTGAGCTGCATCCGCGCGACCCCGGGGGTGCGCGCCCACTCGGCGGCCACCTTGCGCAGGGGGTGGCGGCGGTGCAGGTCGTCGCTGCGGTAGGACGCGACGATCGCCACCGGGGCGTCGAAGGGGCGGGAGAACAGGAAGCTCAGCAGGTCGCGCGTGGAGCGGTCGGCCCAGTGGGTGTCCTCGATCACGAGCAGCAGCGGGCGCTCGGAGGCGGCGGCCTCGAGGAGCGCGTGCACGGCGTCGTACAGCGCGCCACGGTCGACGGCGGCGTCGATCGCGGAGTCGGCGACCGGGTCCTGCTCGGAGAGGGTGCGGCGGCCGGGACGGAGCCGGCCCAGTGCGGGGTGGCGCTCGGCGGTCGCGTCGACCAGCTCGGGAGCGTCGGTGGCGAGCCGGCCGATCACCTCGGAGAACGCGAGGTAGGGCAGGGCGCTGTCGCCGAAGTCGAGACAGTGACCGGCGACGACCTGCCAGCCCTCGGTGAAGGCGAGGTCGCGCAGCTCGGTCAGGAGCCGGGTCTTGCCGACGCCGGCGTCACCGGCGAGCAGCACGGCGCGCACCGGCTCCACGGCCGGGTCGGGGCGGATGCCGAGCAGCGCGGCCAGGGTGTCCAGCTCGTCGCGGCGGCCGACCAGCGGGCGCGCTGCGGACGTCGAACCGGGCAGGAGGGGCACGTCCACCATTGTGGTGGGTGGTACCGACTCCTGCCCGGATGTTGGTGCCGGGGAGAGCTCCCCGATCGATGCCACCGCCATTACGCCGCGCGCCGGGCGCGGCGAGCGCTCGGCAGATGCGGCAGGAACCGGTGGTGGTTCCCCTCGCTGTGCGAGTACGAGCGGCGGAGCTGCTCGCGGCGGTAGTCGTTCTGGACCTTCGCGTAGTCCGTGTTCATGGTGTACATCTCGGTCTCCTCATCGGTTGGTGCGATGAGTAGAGACTCGCCGTCTGAGGTAGGCCCGGACATCGGACAGATGCCTTATCCCTGCCTCAGCAGTGCCTCAGATGCTGGTCTCGGCCACCAGCGGGACACCCGGCCGGTAGGCCAGGTGGAGGTACGACGGAGCGTCCAGCACCACGTACTCGGCCCGGCTGCCGACCGTGAGCCGGCCGACGTCCTCGCGGCCGAGTGCCAGCGCGCCGCCGGCGGTTGCCGACCACAGCGCCTCGGCCGGTGTCAGCCGCATCTCCCGCACCGCCAGCGCCACGCACAGCGGCAGCGAGCTGGTGTAGCAGGAGCCCGGGTTGCAGTCGCTGGCGAGCGCGACCCGGACGCCCGCGTCGACCAGGCCCCGGGCGTCCGGGTAGGGCGACCGGGTGGAGAACTCGACACCCGGCAGCAGGGTCGCGACCGTCCCGGAGTCGCGCAGCGCAGCCACGTCCGCCGGCTCGAGGTAGGTGCAGTGGTCGACCGCGACCAGGCCCAGCTCGCAGGCCAGCCGGACGCCCGGCCCGGGGCCGAGCTGGTTGGCGTGGAGTCGCCCGCCGAGACCCTTCGCCGCACCGGCGGCCAGGATCGCCCGCGCCTGGTCGG
>JAWWPM010000216.1:0-4017 GCA_033854915.1 Nocardioidaceae bacterium | reverse complement strand
AGAGCTGATCCGCTACCACCTTCACCCCGACGACGGTGCGGACGTCCTGGTGAAGCTCTGGCATGCGATGGCGGCGGGCGCTCCGTTCAGCGAGCACTTCCGCCTCGTCGACGCGCACGGTACGACGCGCAACGTGCTGGCCCTGGGCACCGGCGCACGGGCGGGCGGTCCGGGGCGGGGCTGCGCGGCCAGATGATCGACCTGAGCGACCTGCATCACCAGATCCTCAGCGAGGACGTCGGGCCGGTGGTTGAGGACTTCCAGGCCAACCGTGCGGTCATCGAGCAGGCCAAGGGCATCTTGATCCAGATGCTCGCCATCGATGCGGACGAGGCGTTCGACCGGATGCGGGCCTACTCGCAGCACGCCAACGTCAAGGTCCGCTTCCTGGCCGAATGCCTCGTCGCCGCGGCGACGCAGGACCGGACCAACCCGTCGGACGCGCCCGGGCTGACCGTGGACGAGATCTTCCAGATCTTCACCGCCGCGACCTCGACAGGGGGTTGACGCCCAGGCCCCTGCCGAGGTTCGGGGTCAGGCGACGACGGCCTTGACGACCTTCTTCAGGGCGCCCGGCTGCGACGGCTTCTTCGGTGCCTTGGCACGCTTCGCGACCATCTCGGCGCCGATCTCCTGGAGCTGCTTGCGGCTCAGGCCCTCGCGGACCTTGGGGAACCAGTCCTGCTCCTCTTCGTCCATGTGGTGCTCGACGTTCTCGATGAGCACCGTGGTCTTCGCGGTGAAGCGCTCGTCGTCGGGCTTCATCGTGGACAGCTCCATGACCAGCACGTCGGCGACGTGGTGCTCCTCGTACGACTCGAGCACGTCGTCCTCCAACGCTGGCAGGAGGTCGCGCACGCGGGGATACATCACCTCGTTCTCGATGTAGGTGTGGATCGTCAGCAGCTCGATCATGCGGTTGACGAGGCGTCCCTTGGCGACGAACGCGTCGTGCCCGGCCTTCTCGAAGTCGCGGAAGATCTTGCGGATCTGCTTGTGCTCGTCCTTCAGCAGGACGATGGCGTCGGTCGACATGGGGGCTCCTTGTGGTGGGTTGCTTGTCAGTACCCCCGGGCGGCGGGCGCATGCCGCGGTGGACGCCGGCCGGCAGGAGTCGTGCGTCACCCCTGGTGGAGGGCGACCAACACACGGGCGACGGTCGCGACCGGCACCCTGGCGCGTCCGGCGGCCATGCTCAGGCGGTCTCCTGCCTCCTCGACGGACTCGTCGTACCGCGCGGCGAGCAGACCCACGGCCACCTCGACGTCCCTGTTGTCGCGCAGCAGCGCGGGCGCCCGCGCCGCCATCTCGCGGGTGACGAACGAGAGATCGGCGTCTGCGACCCCGCTGTGGGCCAGACCCCCCAGGGCCTCGGCGAGCTCGTCGTGATGGCCGGCAAAGGCGTCCGGAGTAGCGGCATAGAGATTGATCCCACCCACGACGACGCCACGATCCGTCACCGAGAGCGAGAGGCTGCTGGCCACCCCCTTGGCGGCGCTTGCGCGGGCGAAGAGTGCCCACCGTTCCTCGTTCATGACCTCGTCGATGCGGATCTCTCGCAGCGCCGTGTCTGCGGAGTCTCGTACGCAGGGGCCATCGTCGAGGTACTGAGCGGCGTCGATCGTCGCCATCTCGGCGTCGGAGGCAACCAGAGTGAACGTCAGCTGGTCCCGGACCAGCGTCAGGCTGAGCCCGACGCACTCGGGCACGATGACGGTCGCGGCTGCAGCCATCTCCCTCAGCGTCCGAGCCAGGTCGCTGTCGTCGGCTTCCATGTACTCCTCGAGGGCGGCCTCCGTTTCAGGTATGGGCTTCACAGGCTCCTCCACACGAATTGCTTCACATCATCTGCCTCTTGTGTACCCACCTGGCGACGCAGGATGCGCCGACGTTCCCGCCAGCATGCGGTGCCTCGCGGGTGGGTACGGCTCCTCCATGTCCCAGCAGCAGGGCACGCGAGTGCCGGGCCCGGTCGGGCCGATCAGCCACCACGTCGCGACGACACTGCGGAACGGCGGCACGTCGGTGCCTCCCGCGCCCGAGTGGGAGGGTGGCTCGATCATCACCAGCCACGATGCCCAGCTGGGGCTGTGGATGCTGTACGAGTTGGCCTACCGGGGCTTCGAGGACGTGCCGGACGACCGCGAGTGGGACCCCGACCTGATCCGGTTGCGTCGTGAGCTCGAGGACCGTTTCGAGACCGAGCTGCGCGAGAAGGCGGGGCCGCTCGCCGAGCGCGTCGCGGACCTCGACGAGGTCGGAGACCAGGTCCTGGCGATGGCCCAGCACGCCTCTGGCGTGAGCCTGTCGAGCTATCTGCGGCGGGATGCCACGCGTGCGCAGGTCATCGACTTCCTGCGGGAGCGCAGCGTCCAGCAGTTGAAGGAGTCCGACCCGCAGTCCTTCCTCCTGCCGCGCCTCGAGGGCCCCGTGAAGGTGGCGCTTGCCGAGATCCAGTACGACGAGTACGGCGCCGGCGACCCGGCCCGGTTGCACCAGTCGATGTTCGCGGACGCGCTCGGTGCCGCTGGTCTCGATCCGGCGTACGGCGCCTACGTCAACGACGTCTCCGCCGTCTCGCTTGCCTCCGCCAACGTGATGTCCCTCTTCTGCCTGAACCGTCGGCTCCGCGGTGCCGCCGTCGGGCATTTCGCGGCCTTCGAGGCCTCCAGCTCGGTGCCGTCGCGTCGGGTCTCGGCCGGCATCGCCCGGGTGGGCCTGCCGTCGGCAGCGTCGGCGTACTTCGACGAGCACGTCGAGGCGGACGCCGTGCACGAGCAGGTCGCGGCTCGCGACATCTGCGGGGGGCTCGTCGAGCTCGAACCCGACCTGCACGCGGACGTCCTCTTCGGTGCGGCGGCGGCGCTCCATCTGGACGCACTGTCGGCGGCGGAGCTGATGGGGCGCTGGGCCGACAACGCGCTCATGGAACGGGGTGCCGCGTCATGAAGGACGCCGACGTGCGGATCTGCCCCGACGGCCCGGTCCTGGTCAGGGGCGCGACGACCGTGGTCGACCAGGACGGACGCGAGCACGCCGTCACCCGACCCGTGGTCGCGGTCTGCACCTGTGAGCGTTCGGGCCGGATGCCGTGGTGCGACAGCACCCACAAGTCCATCGTCCGGCCCGCGTTGCGGAGCGCAGCCCCGTGAGCGTCGTGGACTTCGGTGGCCTGACCATCTCCTACGACGACACCGTCCTGCAGCCCCGGGGCTGGACCCTGCACCAGTCCCTGTGGGGCCTGCAGCTCCTCCGCGAGGTGCCCGAGGGCCCGGTGCTCGAGCTGTGTTCCGGTGCCGGGCAGATCGGGCTGGTGGTCGCAGCGCGGTCGGCCCGTCGCCTGGTGTGCGTGGACGCATCCCCGGCGGCCGCGTCGTACACGGCACGCAATGCGGAGGCCGCCGGGCTTCTCGAGCGGGTGGAGATCCGGCTCGAGCGGATGTCTCAGGCGCTGCGGCGCCGGGAGCGGTTCCCCCTGATCATCGCCGACCCGCCGTGGGTACGACGTGACCAGACCGGGCGCTTCCCGGAGGACCCGCTGTCCGCGATCGACGGCGGTGATGACGGGCTGGACCTGGCGCGTGAGTGCGTCACCCTGATCGGGCGACACCTGGCCCTCGGCGGTGCCGCGCTTCTGCAGATCGGGTCCGGCGAGCAGGTCGGTGCCCTCGCTGCGTCCCTGGAGGAAGCCGGGCTCGAGGTCGTCGAGACGCGCGACTTCGGCGACCGTGGGGTGCTTGTGAGGCTCCGTCGTGCGCGCCCCGGACCCAGCTGACCGCGGCGGGCGACGCGGTCCGCAGTGTCCCGCCGAACCGTTGCCAAGGCGTGGAGATTCCCCTTGTGGACAAGGGGTTCTGAGCCATCGGAGGTCGGTGGTCGCGGGCGGGCAACTACGGGCCGATGTCGGCGCTCCAACACCAGCTCAAGACCTTCGGCCGGTGGACTGTGAAGCAGCCTTCTCGGGCCTCTACCTCTGGCGCGACCCTACGGGGCGCTCTACCTCGTCGACCACACCGG